>JBAUTC010000252.1:0-9471 GCA_049582025.1 Thiomonas sp. | reverse complement strand
AATTCCGCCTGCCGCGCAGCGCGCGAGATGTGAATCCGCCCGGTTTCCAGCGGCTCTCGCAGACTTTCCACAACGGAGCGGTCGAATTCGGGCAGCTCATCGAGAAACAGGGTCTGGACATGCCCCAAACTGATCTCGCCGGGCCGAATCGCCCCCGCGCCGCCGCCCACCAGCGCCACCGCTGACGCGGTGTGATGCGGACTACGCACGAACCGTCGCCCCCACTGCGCCGGGTCGAAAGGCCCGACCAGACTGAGTACCGTCGCGCTCTCCAGCGCCTACTCACGGGTCAGGGGCGGCAGCAGGCTGACAAAGCGCTGCGCCAACATGGATTTCCCGCTGCCCGGAGGTCCGACCATCAGCGCATGATGGCCACCCACGGCCGCGATTTCCAGTGCACGCTTTGCGGCGCTGTGACCGCGCACTTCCGCCATATCGGGCCCGGCGGCGTACGTCGACTCGACAGCCTCCGCCGTCACAACCTGTGCCGCGCCGTCCTGTTCGAGCAAATAAGCCACGACTTGGTGAAGATCGCGTGCACCTAGCACGGTTGCAGCCTGTGCCAGAACCGCCTCTTCTGCGCTGACCTGGGGCAACACCAAGCGGGACTCGACTTGCTCGCCAGATTGTTCCGTCAGAGCGCAAGCCATGGCCCGCGCGCCGCGCGTGGAACGCCGATCACCCGTCAGTGACAATTCTCCGGCAAACATGTGTCCCTGCAACCGTTGCTGCGGGATCAGTCCCTGAGCAGCCAGCACCCCGATTGCAATGGGCAGATCAAATCGCCCCGACTCCTTCGGCAGATCGGCAGGCGCCAGATTGACCACAATGCGCTTGTTCGACGGAAAACCCAAGCCACTGTTGATCAGGGCGCTGCGCACCCGGTCGCGCGCCTCGCGCACCTCGACCTCGGGCAGACCGACGATAGTGAAGCTGGGCAAGCCGGGAGAGAGATGCACCTCCACCATGACAGTTGGCGCCACCATGCCCAGCAGCGCCCGGCTGGCGACTTGCGCCAGCGACATTTGCGCGGGTCAGCGCCAAGCGTCTTCGGGCGACGCGGGCACGCCGTGCGCGCCACCGTCCAGTCGCGCCTGCAAGTCGCGCACTTGCGCTTCCAGGGTATCGATCTGCCGCCGGGCGGTCAGCAGCATGCGCTGGGTAGCGTCGAACTCGTCGCGCGTCACCAGATCGAGCCTCCCGGCCGCGGAATGCGCCAGCGCGCGCAGGTTGCGCTGGGCGTCGCGCAGCGGCGAGTTTTCGACCAGACGACCGATCTGGTCGAAAACGGCGGTATTACGTTGGCGAAAGCTGTCGTTCATGACGAGACTCCAGAGAAGCAGTTGGCATATTGTGACCGATTTGGCGATAACGGCGCCCCACCGACGTTTGATTTGTTGCGCTCCGCCAATCCATGAAAAGCACGTCCGGCAGCCCCGCGCGCACCACAAACGTGCGCAAACGTCTGGTTGCACCACTTCGGTGCCAAATTTGGCTGTAAACGAACGGCAGCCAGCTGGCAACGATGTGACATAGCCCCGAGCAGGCCTGGCACGAAAGCTGCAGATGATCTGCGGCATTTGATGATGGGCGATGTGCCCGACCGCAGCTACCTCAGGAGAAACTTGGATGAACAAACTCGCAATCGCCGCAGCAATTGCCGCCGTCTTTGGCAGTTCCGTCGGCATCGCTTCCGCGCAAACCACCCCGGCTCCGGCAGCGCCCAGCCTCGGGGCCGTTCTGGCCGCCACCCCCGGTTTGACGGTGAGTGGTTATGTGGCATCGACTTATGACTACTTCAACACGTCGTCCACTTTGCTTCGCGCCTACGACAACAAGCCCAACGGCTTCTCGCTGAACCAGGCATCAGCCACGCTGGCGTATCTACCCACCGAAGGTTTCGGTGCCCAAGTCTTGGTCATTACGGGTAATGATGCAAAAACACTGAACGGCAACGACAGCGCCTTCAATCTGAACAACGCCTTTGTGCAATACGCGACAGGTCCGCTCACCGTGATGGCCGGCAAATTCGGTTCCCTCGCAGGGGCCGAAGTGACCAATCCGGCTGGCAACAACACCGTGTCCCGCGGCATTCTGTTCTGGGACATGGAACCCGGCTCTCTCACCGGTCTGCGCGCAAGCTATGCAGTGTCCCCCGCGCTGACTGTGATCGGCGGCGTCAACAACGGCTGGGTCAGCCCGCAGCCTTCCAACACCACCAAGACGATTGAACTGGGCCTGACTGGCAGCCCGAGCAGCATGTTCTCCTACACCGCCGACTACTACCGTGGTCAGTCCCCGCTGTTTGGCGGTTCGACAAACGGCATGCTGCAACTGGTCGACCTGGTGGGTACGGTCAACGCCACCAGCGCACTCAGCTTCCAGGCAAACGTGGACCTTGTGTCCAAGAACGACGTCCCTCTGGCAAGTGGCGGCACAGGCACCGGCAAGGCCAACGGCCTTGCTCTGTATGCCAACTATGCCATCACAGACCAGTGGTCTCTGGGTGCTCGTGGTGAATATGTCGACGACAAGGATGGCATGGTCACGGGCACCAATGGCACCGCCAACAAGCTCAAGGAATTGACCCTGGCAGTGAACTACGCGCCGACGAAGAAAGTCAAGCTGGCGGCCGAAGTGCGCCAGGACAAGTCCAACCTCGCCATTTTCACCAAGAAGGATGGCACCGCCACCACCAAGCAGAGCTCGGTCGAGTTGATGGCCGTCTATTCGTTCTGACCCCACGGGCCTCCGGGCCCTCTGAAGGAGCCACCATGAAAATGATCACGGCCATCATCAAGCCGTTCAAACTTGACGAGGTACGCGAGTCCTTGTCGGGCATCGGCGTGACGGGCATCACCGTCACCGAAGTCAAGGGATTCGGCCGCCAGAAAGGCCATACTGAGTTGTACCGCGGCGCGGAATATGTCGTTGATTTCCTGCCGAAGGTCAAGATCGAGGCCGCCGTTCCCGAAGCCCTGGTCGAACGCACCATCGAAGCCATCGAAACCGCAGCCCGCACTGGCAAGATCGGCGACGGCAAGATTTTTGTCTCCGCTCTCGAACAGGTCGTGCGCATTCGTACCGGCGAGACCGGCGGCGACGCACTCTGAAAACCGCACACCAAGGAAACTGACATGAACAAACGTCTTGCATTTCCCGCAACTGCCGCGGCAATGCTTATGGGCATGGGGAGCGCCTGGGCGCAGACCGCCCCTGCCGCAGCGGCGTCCAACCCTGCCGCCTTCATCAACTCCGGCGACAACGCCTGGATGCTGACCTCCACCGCCCTGGTGCTGATGATGACCATTCCCGGTCTGGCACTGTTCTACGGCGGCATGGTCCGCAAGAAGAATGTGCTCGCCACGCTGATGCAAAGCTTTGCCATCACCTGTCTGGTGACGGTGCTTTGGATGATCATCGGCTACAGCCTCGCCTTCACACCAGGCAATGGGTTCATCGGCGGCTTGAGCCGGTTCTTCCTCAACGGCATGGGACTGGACGCAGCCAACCCGCTGGCGCCCACCATTCCTGAATCCACCTACATGACCTTCCAGATGACCTTCGCCATCATCACCCCGGCGCTGATCGTTGGATCGTTTGCAGACCGCATGAAGTTCTCAGCCCTGCTGTGGTTCATGGGCATTTGGCTGCTGGCGGTGTACGCCCCGATTGCTCACATGGTGTGGGGGGGTGGCTTCCTCGGCGGTGACGGCGTGCTCGACTACGCTGGCGGTACCGTCGTGCACATCAACGCCGGTGTCGCCGGTCTGGTGGCTGCGCTGGTGTTGGGCAAGCGCGTGGGCTACGGCAAAGAAGCCATGCCGCCGCACAATCTGGTGCTGACCATGATCGGTGCCTCGCTGCTATGGGTGGGCTGGTTCGGTTTCAACGCCGGTTCCGCAGTGGCTGCCAGCGACCGTGCCGGCATGGCCATGGCTGCCACGCAGATCGCCACCGCCGCAGCCGCTCTGGGCTGGATGTTTGCCGAGTGGATTGCACGCGGCAAGCCGACGGTTCTGGGCATCACCTCCGGCGCTGTTGCCGGTCTGGTGGCCATCACCCCGGCCTCCGGCTTCGTCGGCCCTGGCGGCGCCCTCGCCATTGGCCTCATCGCTGGCGTGGTGTGCTTCTGGAGCGCGGTCTATATGAAGGAAATGATTGGCTACGACGACTCGCTCGACGCCTTCGGCGTGCATGCGATCGGCGGCATCGTGGGCGCCATGCTCACCGGTGTGTTCGCGGTCAAGGCCATTGGTGGCACCTCCGGCGCCCTGGAAGGCAATATGGCCCAGATCCTGATCCAGGCCAAGGGCGTTGGCTTCACCATCGTCTACGACGCCGTCATCACCTTCTTCATCCTGAAAGTGGTCGACATGGTCATCGGCCTGCGCGTAACCGAAGAGCAGGAACGCGAAGGTCTGGACATCAGCCTGCACGGCGAGCAGGTGCTGTAACGAGTTTTTCCTCCGGACGGTTTGGCGGCCGGAGTGCCGCCAAGTCAGAAGGCGTCTCCTCATCCCCTCTCCGGGATGTTTCAACCGCCCCGCACCGGGGCGGTTTTTTTATTTGCAGCACGTTTGCGCAGCGTCTGCAAGAATCACGGCTGTCCTTGCATTTCAGAACAAAATAATGATTCCCCATCTCATCACCTCCTCGGGCGACCCGGTCCTCGAACTCGAACAGCGCATTCTGGAGGCGCAGCCCGCCATCGAGCGCTGGTTCCGTCTGGAATGGATGGAGCACACGCCGCCCTTCTATAGCTCGGTCGATCTGCGCAATGCCGGGTTCAAGCTGGCACCGATCGACACCAACCTCTTCCCCGGCGGGTTCAACAATCTGTCCCCGGAAATGATGCCGCTGGCGGTGCAAGCGGCAATGGCTGCCATCGAAAAGATCTGCCCCGAAGCTAAGAACCTGTTGGTCATTCCGGAGAACCACACGCGCAACACCTTCTATCTTGAAAACGTCAACACGCTGATGCGCATCTTCCGCCAGGCCGGGCTGAATGTGCGCCTGGGGTCGCTTGACGACTCGGTCACCGAGCCGATGCACCTCAAGCTGCCGTCGGGCGGGGACTTGGTGGTGGAACCGCTGATCCGTAACAAGCTGCGCCTGGGCCTCAAGGATTTCGATCCCTGCACCATCCTGCTCAACAACGACCTGTCAGGCGGCATTCCGTCCATCCTGCAAGGCCTGCATGAGCAATATCTGCTCCCGCCGCTGCATGGGGGTTGGGCGGTGCGCCGCAAGTCCAATCACTTCCATGCCTATGACGATGTGGCAAAGAAATTCGCCAAGCTCATCGGCGTCGATCCGTGGATGCTCAACCCCTACTTCGCCAAGTGCGGCAAGATCAACTTCCACGAGCGCCACGGCGAGGACTGCCTGGCCGATGCGGTCGACAACGTGCTGGCCAAGGTGCGCAAGAAGTACAAGGAATACGGCATTCAGGAAAAACCCTTTGTCATCGTCAAGGCCGACGCCGGCACCTACGGCATGGGTGTGATGACCGTGCGCGACCCGAGTGATGTGAAAGACCTCAACCGCAAGGCACGCAACAAGATGAGCGTGGTCAAGGAAGGGCTCGAAGTCAGCGAAGTGATCATCCAGGAAGGCGTGCCCAGCGTGGAGCGCCTGCAGGAAGCTGTATGCGAGCCGGTGGTCTACATGATGGACCGCTATGTGGTGGGCGGCTTCTACCGTGTCCACGCCGACCGCGGCCCCGACGAAAACCTCAACGCGCCAGGCATGCACTTCGTGCCCCTGGCCTTCGAGGAGCAGTTCAACGTCACCCACCCGGAAGCCGCTCCCGGTACCAATGGGCCAAACCGGTTCTACATGTACGGCGTGATCGCGCGGCTGGCCATGGTGGCAGCCAGCTACGAACTGGAGCGTACCGACCCGGAGAACGAACTGGGCTGACACCATGCAACTGCTGTTCATCACCGACCCGGTCGCGTCCTTCAAGATCACCAAGGACACCACCTTCGCCATGATGCGCGAGGCGCAGGCCCGCGGGCACGTGCTCTGGGTCTGCGAAGCTGCGGACATGCACTGGCAGGGGGGAGGCCACCAAGCCCTGGCTGCGCCGGTCACTGCCGTGTGCCGCCGCATCGAACTCACCGGCGCGACAACTGGATACGACTGGTACCGGGTGCTCGACCAGCGCCCGTTGTCCTTGCGTGATGTTGACGCGGTGCTGATGCGCAAGGACCCGCCATTCGACAGCGAATATTTTTACGCCACCCATCTGCTGCAGCAAGCCGAGCGAGAAGGTGCCGTGGTGTTCAACAGCCCCCGTGCGCTGCGCGACCACCCGGAGAAGCTCTCCATACTGGAGTTCCCCCAGTTCATTACCCCCACCCTGGTCAGCCGCCGCGCGGCAGACATCAAGGCGTTCTACGCCGAGCATGGCGACGTGATTCTCAAGCCGCTCGACGGCATGGGCGGCACCGGCATCTTTCGCCTGCGGCAACAGGCCGACGGCGCGCCCGATCCAAATCTCAACGTGGTGATCGAAACGCTCACCGCAAGCGGCGCCACCACCATCATGGCGCAGCGCTTCGTCCCCGCCATCACCCAAGGTGACAAGCGGGTGCTCATCATCGACGGCGACCCCGTGCCCTACTGCCTTGCGCGCATTCCCCAGGGCGGTGAAACGCGCGGCAATCTGGCTGCCGGCGGCCTCGGCGTGTCGCAGCCTTTGAGCGACTCCGACTGGACCATCGCCCGCGCACTCGGCCCGGTACTGGCCGCGCGCGGCTTGCTGCTGGTGGGCATCGACATCATTGGCGACAAGCTCACCGAGATCAATGTCACCAGCCCGACCTGCTTTCAGGAAATCACCCAGCAGACAGGCTGCGACGTCGCAGCCCGCTTCATTGACGCGCTGCAGGGCGCGACGTCGAGGGCGCGCGCACGCTGACGCCCGAGCGCGGCATTGGGTGACAATCCACCCATCATGTCGCTACCGCAAACCCGTTCCGCACGTATCCTGATGGGGGCTTTGCTGCTGGCCCTCGCCGGGGTCACGGTAGCGTTGTCCATCGCCTTGCATCAACCTTGGCTGGGACTCACCCTGTCCTCCCGCGCCGATCCGTTCAGCCCCGGCATCCTGGTGACCGGCGAGACCCGCGACGGGCCGGGCTCCATGATCAATCCCGGCTCGCGCCTGCTGTCCGTCAGTGCGGCAGGGCAACGCGTCACGCTGCAGCCCAACGATCTGATGGAGGACCCGGATTTCTTCAACAGTTATGCGCAAGTCCAGCAGTTTTTCCAGCGCCAGACCAAACTCGCCGCGCTGCAAGCGCGGCCCGTGCTGCTGACCTGGCGCGACCCAGCAGGGCAAATCATCACGCACACACTCACCCCCGAACAGATTCGCCCGCTGTCGAGTTTGCCCTTTGTCTTCTGGCTTCAATTGCTCTGCGGCGGCGTGGCGCTGCTGGTCGGCGCCTGGGTGTATGCGCTCAAACCCAAGAGTTGGCCCGGGCGGCTGCTCGCGCTCTCCGGTCTGCTTTTTCTGCCGAATACGTTTTCTGCGGCGATCTACAGCACCCGCGAACTGGCCTTGCCGGGCGGCCTGTTCGAAACGCTGTCGGCCATCAATCACCTTGGTGGCCTAGGCTTTGGCGGCGCGTTGGCCGCTCTGTTCCTGGTGTACCCGGCCCGGCTGGCGGCACCGAAATTCCTCTGGCCCGTTCCATTGATTCTCTTGTGCTGGTGGGCTGCCGATGTGTGGCGCATCACGCCCGATGTGGGCTGGGGAGTGCGCATCCCACTGCTGCTGGAAATCATGCTGGCGGTCGGGCTGGCCGTGGTGCAGTGGCGGCGCAGCGCCATGCGCACCGCAGACCGTGCGGCGCTGCGCTGGTTCATCCTTTCGGCTGTGGTGGGCGCGTTCACCTTCGTGGTGTTCACCTTCGGTGCCCGTATGTTCGGCATTCTTCCGCCGATGCAGCAGGGTTACGCCTTTGGCTTTTTCCTGGCGATGTATCTCGGTCTGGCGCTAGGCGTGGGCCGTTATCACCTGTTCGATCTCGACCGCTGGGCCTACCGGCTGCTGCTTTGGATATTGGGACTGGGCCTGGTCATCGTGCTCGACATGCTGCTGGTGCTGCTGATGAACTGGCACCATGACCTGTCGCTCCTCCTGACCCTGCTGCTGGTCGGTCTGATGTATCTGCCGATGCGGCAATGGCTGTGGAACCGCGTGATGCAGGGCGAACTGCCTCCCATCGACAAGCTGTTGCCCGAGATCATCTCCGTGGCCTTCACCGCGCAGACGCGGGAACGCGAGCGACGCTGGCTGGGCCTGCTCGACCGGCTGTACCAACCCCTGCACAACCTGCCGCTGGAGCACACCCCCGGCGACCAGACGATCGGTCTGGCACAGGACGGCATGGAACTGCGCATCGCTCCGGCCGGCGGCATTACAGCGCGCCGCCTGCAAGGACGCAGCGCCGGGCAACGGCTGTTCACCAGCACCGATGCCGAGCTTTCCGCGTCGCTCGTGACCCTGTTCAATCAGGCTGCGGCCGGACGCGATGCGCTGGAGATCGGCGTGCAGCAGGAGCGCGACCGCATCGCCAGCGACCTGCACGACGACATCGGCGCCAAGCTGCTCACGCTGCGGCATCTGGTGCAGGGCGAACGCGAGCAGGCCCTGCTGATGACCACCATTGATCAGCTGCGCGCCATCGTGCGCGGCCTGCGGCAATCCGCCCAGCCCTGGGACGAGTTCGCGGCCGACATCCGCTCGGAAATGGCGCAGCGCCTAGCCGCAGCTGGCATGGAACTGGACTGGCCGTCGCCGCTGATTGGCGGCCTCGCCACCACGCCACGCCCCTACCAGCCCGGACCCGGCCACCCGCTGCAGGACGCCGCGCAGCAATACCACCTGCGCGCCCTTCTGCAGGAAGCCGTGAGCAACGCCATCCGCCATGCGCATGCAAGCCGCGTGTGCGTGCGCCTGACGGTACAGGATGGCACGCAGTTGCACGTGGAGGTCATGGACGATGGCATCGGCATCGACCCGCAGCACTCCGCCACCGGGCATGGCCTGACCAGCATGCAGATCCGCGCCCGCGCCCTGGGTGGGCGCATCGCATGGCATCAAAATATCGAGCGACTTCCACCACCGACGCCACCCGACCCACAAACCGAATCAGACACTCCATGTCACACGCCCGGCATGGGCACCTGGGTGGAACTCGTCTTTCCCTTGCACGCCAGGCTGAACTGATCTTGTGGGGCACGCGCGCCCCTTGACACATCAGGATAAAGGCATCACCATCCGTTTTACCCAATAGGTCCATTCGAACAATCAATCGGACTTATTTTTGGGTGATCCCTAGGCTTCCTCTTCAATACAGGACCTGCTGCGATTACCCCCTGCACTGCAAGGAGCTCAATCATGGAACAAACCACGGAAGCCTTCGGCCTGCCCCGCCTCAACGAGCCGGCGCC
>JBAUTC010000251.1:0-17312 GCA_049582025.1 Thiomonas sp. | reverse complement strand
TCGTCGTCGAGCTGGAAGGGCGGCGTGACCGAGGCGTTGAGCACCGTGATGTCGTGGCACAGCACTTCGATCCTGCCCGATGTCATGCCCTCGTTTTCGGTGCCAGCCGGGCGCGGTCGCACCAGGCCCTGCACCTGCACGCAGAATTCGTTGCGCAGCCCTTCGGCGGTGGCGAACATCGCGGCGCGGTCTGGATCGCACACCACCTGCACCAGTCCTTCGCGGTCGCGCAGGTCGATGAAAATCACCCCGCCGTGGTCGCGGCGGCGATGCACCCAGCCGCACAACGACACGGTTTGCCCCAGTTGGGCTTCGGTCACCTGACCGCAATATTGGCTACGCAGACTCATGATGGAATCGTTCTTTCGGTAAACAGGCCAGGCGGGGCAGACCCGCGCGGCGGAGAGGAATTCGGGAGGGAAAGGTGGGGGCGCAAAGGGCGTAGGGCTCGATGCGGCAACGCCTCAGTGCACCTGCGGGTTGTTCGGGCCGCCTGGCACGACCACGCCCATGGAAATGATGTATTTGAGCGCAGTGTCCACGCCCATCTGCAGTTCGACCACATCGCTGCGTGGCAGCATGAGAAAAAAACCGGAGGTCGGGTTGGGCGTGGTCGGCACATAGACGCTGACATGATCGCCCGGCAGAAGCGCGGCCAGTTCTCCGCCCGGCGTGCCGGTCATGAAGGCGATCGTCCACGATCCCTGTCTTGGATATTGCACCAGCAGGGCCTTGCGGAAGGCATTGCCGTTACTGGAGAACAGCGTGTCCGATACCTGCTTGACGCTGCTGTAAATGGTCTTGACCAGCGGGATGCGCGCCATCAGCCCATCCCAGCGTGCCAGCCACCATTGGCCCACCATATTCGCCACGGCAAGGCCGGTAAGAAAAATGGCCGCCAACACCAGCACCACGCCCACGCCGGGGATATGCACCAGCTTGTCAAGTGCCGGAGCCAGTCCCGGAACCACCGTACTCAAGGCACTTACCATAGCCCGGAAGATGCCGTCGAACACGGCCAGCAACTGCCACAGCACCCAGATCGTGATGGTCAGCGGCAGCCACACCAGCATGCCGGCAATGAAAATACTTTTCAGGCTCATTGAATGAAACAGCCTTCCGGAGCGCGGAAGGCGTGGGGGTTAGGGGACGGGCATGGACGGCGCGGCATGCCGCTTTGCCATGAAAAAAAACGCCTCAATGGCAGGCGCACGACGCCCCGCAAGCCGCAGGGGGTGAGGCGTCCGAAGATGGCGATGCTGCGGCCGCAGATGGCGATGCCGCAGCCGCTGCGGGCGCGCCGCCGCCCTTGAAGTCCGTGGCGTACCAGCCCGAGCCCTTGAGTTGGAACCCGGCAGCGGTGACCTGCTTGTGCAGCGCCGGCTTGCCGCATTGGGGGCAATCGGTCAACGGGGCGTCGGACATTTTTTGCAGCGCGTCCATGGCGTGGCCGCAGGCGTCACATTTGTAAGCGTAGATCGGCATATTGAAACCCTGTGAAAGTCGGAAAGCGCCGGAATCTGGCGTGATTTCGCCCATTTGAGGGCAAAACGGCGCAGAACAATGTGCGCATTATAAAAACGCGCGTGTTCACCGAACTGAAGGCGGTCATTTCTCGCCAGTTGCACGCCGGATGGCTGACTAACCCTCGTTGTCGGTGTGTTGGGGGGCAATATTTGCGGGGGCAATGCCTGGGGGCGCCAAGGCAGGCGGGTTGAACTGTGGCAGGTGCGGCGTAAAGCTGGGCCGGCCGATACCGCCACCGTGCCCGCCTTGCGGGTCCATTTTGAGTTCCTGGCGCACGCCGTCGCGCTCGATCCAGACCAGCTTGTAGCCCGTGCCGCGCAAGAAGACGCCGGGCGATACGGCATCGCCCACGCCGACAGCGCGCGGCGGCTTGCCGTCAATCCCGATCAGAGCCGAGCCGGTGCTGCCCCCGGCAATCACGCCATACAGGCGGAAGCGGCTGGGTGCGGATTGCGCTGCGCTTGCCGCCCCCACCGGGGCGGCGCCGAACAGACGCGCCGCCTGCTGAGTCGCCTGGTCGGGCGACAGGGCACCGATGAGTTGCGCATCCGACGGCACCTGTTGCGGGGAGGACAGTAGCCGCAGTCCCCAGGTGATGGCCAGCGCCGCGCAGGCAAACGCCAGCAATAGCGCCAGCAATAGTGCAGTCCGGCGGCTACCGCGGGCAGAGGCGCTGTTCATCGCAGGGAATTGGATCGAGGTTCGCAACATCACGCCCTTATTATCCGCGCAGAGAGAGTCCCCTGGCCGCCTTGCGGCAGCCGTCCTCCGAGGGGGATGAGAAGACGTGGGGCGGCCCGGCGTTTCTCATGAGGTGAACATTGATGGAATCTGGTTTGAATTGTGCAACACCCGTCGCAGCGCGTGCGCTCGGCACCCGCTGCAGAACGCGCGGCTTCACCCTGATCGAACTCATGGTGGTGCTGGTCATCATGGGCGTGCTGGCGGCGCTTATCGTGCCCAACATCATGGGCCGCACCGACGAGGCGCGGCAGACGGCGGCAAAGACCGACATTGCCACCATCATGCAGGCGCTCAAGTTGTACAAACTGGACAACGGCATCTATCCCACCCAGCAGCAAGGCCTGCAGGCGCTGGTGACCAAGCCCGGCACGCCGCCGATTCCGTCCAACTGGAAGCCCTACCTCGAAAAGCTGCCCACGGATCCCTGGGGCAACGGCTATCAGTATCTCAATCCGGGGGTGAAAGGCGCGGTGGACGTGTTCAGTTATGGCGCTGATGGCAAACCCGGCGGCGAGGGGGCCAATGCCGACATTGGAAGCTGGCAGTAGGCCCGTTTCGTCGCACGTGAACGAAGCCGCATCGCGTCGTCAACGACGGGCGCTGGAGCGCTCTTGTTCCGGCTTCACATTGCTGGAAATGCTGGTGGCGCTGATCATCGTTGGCTTGGTCACCGCACTGGCAGCGTTTGCCTTGCCGCCTTCCGAAAACGCACAGATGCAACGCGAAGCGCAGCGGCTCTCTGCGCTGTTCGACGCCGCGCGGCAGCACGCGGCCGAAACCGGCGTGCCGCTGGCCTGGGCGAGTGGGCCGCGCGGCTACGCCTTTGTGCAGATCGGGCCGCAGGGCTGGGAGCCCGTGGACTCCGACCTGTTGCGTCCGCGCATCTGGCCGTGGCTGGACGCGCAGGGCGACATTCCTCCCCAGGATTGGCGCAGTGCGCTGGGCGGCCAGCCGCGTGAAGCGGCCTATTCCGCGGGGTCGGTCACGGTCAGCTTGCGCGAAGGCGGCGTGCGCGGCCTGGGCACACCGCCAAGCTGGCTGTTGTTCGGATCCGAACCGGTTGGCGGTCCGATCCAGATCGAGCTGTCCGATGGCGCGGAGCGCGACAGCATCGTCACCGACGGATTCGCCCCGTTCGTCGTCAGCCGCAGCAGATCATGACGCGTATCTCCGCTCGCGTTCTGATGCGCCCGGTACCCGGCGGCGCCACGTCGGCTGCAAGGGTGGGGGCGTCTTCCCTGGGATTCACCTTGCTTGAGGTACTGGTGGCCTTGGCGGTGGTGGCGATCGCCCTGCTCGCGGCCATGCGGGCGGCCGGCGGCGTGAGCGATAACGCACAGCGTTACCGGCAGACGGTGCTGGCCGAGCAGTGCGCGCAAAACTTTCTGGTCGATCAGCGCCTGAGCAAGACCTTTCTCGCAGTGGGACAGAGCACCAGCGCCTGCACGCAGGCGAACGTGCCGTTCACTGTCGCGGTCGATGTCATGCCCACGCCCAACCCCAACTTTCGCCGTGTGCAGGTCAATGTGCTCGACGTCAGTGGCTGGAGCGCCTGGCAGGTCGTCACCATCATCGGGAACCTCTAAATGGCGCGTCCGACCGTAGCGTCCGGCTTCACCCTGATCGAACTGCTGGTGGCGGTCACCATCCTGGCGGTGGTGGCGGCGCTGGGTTGGCGCGGCCTGGACGCCGTGGCGCGCAGTCGCGACGAGGCCAGCAGCGCGTTCACCACCAGTTCGCGTCTGGCCGATGGCATGCAACAACTCGGTGACGATCTGCGTCACGCCACCTCGGAGGGGGCGGGGTTGCCCGCAGTGAGTGTGCTCGGTGGCGGGATGTTCATCGTGCGCCGCCCCGCGCAGCCGCTTGGGGGTGAATTGCGTGCGGATGTCAGCGCTGACGTCGGACTGCCACCCAATGCCGGACAACTGCAGGTGGTGCGCTGGACGGTGCAGGACGGGGCACTCAAGCGCAGTGTCAGTGGGCCGACGGACAGCCGCGCGACCTTGCAGGCAGTGCTGCAGCACCCGGTTGCTCCGCTGTTGACCATCCTGCCGGGCGTGACCAATATGCAGATTCAGTTCTATCGCTATGCCGGCATCGGCCTTCTGCAACAGTCCGGCGCCTGGGTCAATACGGGCACCGCGGCAAATGCATCGAACACTGCAAACGCCACGCCTGCGGCGTCGGCCAGTGCCGCGGCGGCAACCGCCATTGCGCTGACCGTCAACACCGTGACACCGGCTGCGGTGCGTGTGAGACTGCAGCTTGCGGACAAGCCGCTCGCGGGCGAGTTGCAACGCGAGTTTTTGCTGGACGATCACGAATGAGATCATCGCCCGGCCACCCGAATATGGGCGAACCACTCCCGCTGGGGACGTGCGCGGCGCGAAGGGCGCCCACAACGAATCGCCAGCGTGGCGCCGCGCTCATTACCGCCATGCTGATCGCCGCCCTGGCTGCCGTGATGGTGTCGGGCATGTTCTGGAGCCAGTGGAGCGCCATCGCCCGTGAGCAGACGGCGCGCGAGCAGACGCAGGCGCGCTGGATCCTGCGCGGCTCGATCGACTGGGCGCGGCTGATCCTGCGCGAAGACGCCCGCACCTCCACAGCGGATTACATCGGCGAGCCCTGGTCGGTACCGCTGGCCGAGGCGCGGCTGTCCACCTTCCTCGCTGCGCGCGGGCAGGACAGTGCAGGTTTGCCCGATGCCTGGCTCGAAGGCCGCATTGTCGATGCCCAGAGCCGCTTCAATCTGCGCGATCTCGCGCCGGCGGGTTCGGTCGATCCGCAGGCATTACTGGTGTTCCGGCGACTGTGCGCCGCGCTGCAACTGCCTTCCAGCGTGGCTTCCGACATTGCGAACGGCATCGCCGCGAGCAATCCCATCGGGGCGGCTGCTCAGCAGGGTGTTGCAAATGCACGACTGCCGATGCAGCAGATGCAGGACTTGGTTCGGTTGGGGCCGATGGTCGCGCAGGTACTGCCAAAACTCGTTCCAGAGGTCACGTTGTTGCCGCATGCCACCCCGGTCAACGCCAATACCGCCAGCCCCTTGGTGCTGGCAGCCGTGCTGGGGGTGGATGCCGATGCCGCGCAGGCCTTGGTCGATGCGCGCAAGCGGGCGTATTTCCGCAATCTGGGCGATATTTCCACTCTGCTGCCGAAGGGTGCAACGGTCAATCCGCAACTGGTCGGCGTGGCCACCGGTTACTTCGAGGCCATCGCCCGGGTGCGGATCGACAAGCTGGAATATGCGGAGCGCGCCCTGATCCAGCGCGCAGGCCTGTTCTCGCAGGTGGTGCGCATCCAGCGCGTGCCCCCCTGGTTGGCGGCTGTCCCGGAAGGCGTGCAAGGGGCAAACTGATTCTTCTTGCAAAACGTGTTTCAAGAACACGTTGCAACATGGCGTTTTTCCTGTACCTTTACTGAAACAAAGCATCTCTACAATCGCCGCCACCATGCAAACATTGGTCCTTCGACTGCCGCCGCTGGCTACCGCGCACCCGCTGCCGGAGCTGGAGTACGTGCTGCTGAGCGCGAACGGCAAGTTGCAGTCCGCCGGCCGTGAGCAGGTAGCACTCCTGCCGCGCGGCACGCGGGTGGTGGCCATGGTCGATGCGCTGGACGCCTCGGTCCTGGCCGTGACGCTTCCGGCGATGCCGGCAAGCAGGCTGCAGGCCGCTTTGACGGGCTCACTCGAAGACCGGCTGTTGCAGGACGCAGGGCAATTGCATCTGGCCGTGGGGCCCCTGGGCGAAGATGGCGCCTCGACCCTGGCCTGCGCAGTGCAAAACGACGCCTTGCAGCAGGTCATCGCCGATCTCAGCCAGGCAGGACAGGAGCCGCAGCAGATCGTGCCCGAAGTCGCTCTGCTGGCTCCTGGAGACGCGCTGCTGCAAACCTCCGAACAAGGGCCGCGCCTGTTGTGGCGCGATCTGCAGGGTGAGGCCGCCTGGCTGCCTCTCATTCTGGCAGCGGACGCCGCCGCGCCGCAGGCCCTGCCGTTGCCCGTTGCACCCGAGCATCTCTGGGTGCAGGATCAGGCGCAATCGCACCTGAGCTGGCTCGATCTGCCGCCCGGACTCACCCCGGCCACGATCAACGACGCTGGCTGGATGGCGCGCGCCGCCCAATCGCCATGGAACCTGCGCCAGTTCGATCTCGCACCCAAACATGCGTTTTCGCGTGGTTGGAGTGGGGTGGTGGAGCAGCTTGCCACGCCGGCCTGGCGTCGCGTTGGCGCGCTGTTGGGACTGCTGGCCGTGGTGCAACTGGTCGGCATGAACGCCGTGGCGTTCAAGCTTTCCCACCAGGAAGGCCAGCTGCGACAGAAACTCGCCACCACGGCGACAGAAGCTTTGCCGGGCGTGCCCGCCATTCTCGATGCCCGGCTGCAGGTGCAGCGGGCGCTCAACGATGCACGATTGCGCACCGGACGCCCCGGTGACAGTGATCTCGACGTGCTGATGGGCCGTGCCAGCGTGGTGGTGCCCGCAGGGGTGACACCTTCGGCCCTGAAGTTCGCTCCGGGGCAATTGCAACTCACCCTGCCGGGCGATGCTGCAGCGCAGGCCGCGGCGCGCTGCACTCCGGCGGGGCTGACGTGCGTCGCTCAGGGTAATGTGCTGAGCGTGAGCGGAGCAGCGCCATGAGCACCAACGGTCGCGTGACATCGCTCTCGGCGCTCTGGTATCGGGGCTTGCCGCAGGCTGTGGCCTTCAGCCGCCAGCGCTGGGCCACGATGTCGCGGCGTGAGCGGGTGTTGACAGGTTCTGCGGCCGTTGTGGTGCTGGGGGCGCTGCTGTGGATGCTGGCCATCCGACCGGCGTGGCGCACCTTGCAGACTGCGCCGCAACGCATCGTCAGCCTGCAACAACAACTGCAGGCCTTGCAGCAGGACGGGCAGCAGATCGCCGTGCTGCGCAACGCGCCTACCGCACCTGCGTTCAGCGGCGACTTGCAGCCGGTCATCCTTGCCTGGTTCAAACGCGTGGACCCGAAGGCCACCGTGGAGGCGCAGGTGCTGCCGGGCGAAGTGACCCTGCAGATTACGGCGCTGCGCCCGGCCAGCCTGGCGGCGCTGGGGCAGACGGCGCGGCGTGACTGGTCGGCGCAGGTGGACGGCGCTGATCTCAAGCGCGATCAAGGCGGCTTGCTCAGTGGCACGGTGCATCTGTCGCGGCAAGGTTCGGGTGGCGGATGAATGGCCAGCGCGCAGACTTCACGTCCGGCCAAGTCGGGTCGGACATCCAGCAGACAACCGGCGGGAACATCGTCGTCGCGCAAGCCCTTCAGGCGTCGTCGCGCGTCCAGTCGCCGCTGGCTGTGGCTGGCCGCATTTCTGGGCGGGTTGTGGGCGCTGCTCTGGGAAGCGCCGGCAAGCTGGCTGAGCGCCGCGGTGTGGGCAGCGAGCGGTCAACACGTCTTGCTGGCGCAGGCGCAAGGCACTTGGCGCGACGGCGCGGCGTTGCTGGTGCTCGAAGGCGGCGCGGGCAGTCGCGGGTCAACCGTGCTGCCGGGCACAGTGCACTGGACTGTCAGCCTGGGCAATGTGTGGCGTGGACGCCTGATGGCTCGGATCGACTGGCCCGCTGTGTCCGCACAGCCGCTGCAGGTCAGCAGCCAGTTCGGCTGGTCGCAGATCGGCGTGGCCTTGCGCCCTGCGGGCGCTGGTCCCGATGCGCCCTGGCAGGCCGCATTGCCGCTGTCCGTGCTCGATGGCCTGGGCACCCCGTGGAATACCGTTGCGCTGCGGGGACAGGCGCAGTTCACAGTGCGTGGCCTGCACCTAGAATCGGTTGCAGGCCGCATGCGGCTTGGCGGAGAGGTTCGAATCGATCTGCCCGATGTGGCTTCGCGCTTGAGCGTGGTTGCTCCCGTCGGCAGCTACATGCTCACCATCACCGGGCAGGGTGCGGATGCGCAAGTCGATCTGCGCAGCGACAAGGGTCCCTTGCTGTTGCAGGGGAAGGGGGTCTGGAATGGTCAGGCGCTGCAATTCCTCGGCACGGGCCGCGCTGCGCCGGGCAGCGAAGCGGCGATGGCCAATCTGCTGTCCCTCCTCGGGCGTCGCGAAGGCGATCATATGCGGATCTCCATTTGATGGGTGGCCGCGTACCAGCTGAATCAGAACATCACAAAGATCAAGGAACGCTGCGATGCACCGTCATATGAGCCCACCCCGAGAACCTTCGCTGCGCTCGGTTCTCCCCGCAAGGGGCAAGCACTTGGGGCGACGCGCCGGGCTTCCTGTGAAAGCCAGCCAACGCCTCAGCAGCGTGGCTCGCCGCCTGCTGGTGCTGTTGCTTGCGCCGCTCCTGGTGTTGCAACCGGTGTTTGCGCAACTGCCAGTCCCGGCGCCGTCGGGCACGGCCGGGAGTTCCACACGCAGCGCAAATGGCGATCTGACCATCAATCTGGTCAATGCCGACATTGCCAGCGCGGTGCAGGCTGTCGCAGCGGCGACCGGGCGCAATTTCATCGTCGATCCGCGGGTCAGGGGGCAGGTCACCATTCAGTTCGAGAAGCCTGTCCCGCCGCAAAAGGTCTTCCAGGCGCTGCTCACCCAGTTACGGCTGACGGGGTTCGCGGTGGTGGAACATGAAGGCGTATTCCAGGTCGTGCCGGCGGCGGATGCCAAGCTGCAAAGCGGACCGGTGGGCGTTGGTTTGGCGCCTTCTCACATTCCGGGGCGTGGTGATCAGATCGTGACGCAGATTTTCCAGTTGCGCAATGCGTCGGCCAACAGCCTGCTCCCCGTGTTGCGGCCCCTGATCTCTCCCAATAACACCATCAATGTCAGTCCATCCGGCAACGCGCTGGTCGTCACCGATTACGCCGACAACCTGAAGCGCATCGCCCGCATCATCGCCGCGCTTGACGTGCCCACCGGCACCGAGGTCACGGTGGTGCCGCTGATTCATGCCGTGGCCACCGACCTTGCCCCAACGCTGCAGAAGCTGATCGACATGCAGTCGGTCACTTCCGGCGAGCCGGGTGCTCGGGGCGCGCAGGCGGCCATCGCCAGCAGCGGAACGATGCGCGCGGTCATCCTGCCGGAAACAGCGAGCAATTCGCTGATCGTGCGTGCCACCAACGGGGCGCAACTGGCGGAAATCGAAGACATGATCCGCCGCCTCGACCGACCGCAGAACGATCAGGACAACATTCATGTGGTTTACCTGCGCAATGCAAACGCGGCCGATCTGGCGCGCACGCTGCGCGGCGTGCTGGCTGCGCAAGGCGGCGGTAATTCTGCAAGCGGTACATCCGGGAGCAAGTCGCTCACCGGCACGCAGGCGATGGGCGCAAACTCTGGGGCGTCGTCCGGCTCCGGTTCATCCAGCGCCACCAGCCCGGGTTTGGGTCAGGCTCCCGAGTTTGCGAATGCCGAGGGTGCTACCGCTGTCGAACTCCCTCAGGGTGGCACGGTTTACGCTGATAACTCGCTCAATGCCCTCATTATCAATGCGCCGCAGCCGGTCTACATGCAATTGCGCCGGGTGATCGAGCGGCTCGACGTGCGCCGTGCGCAGGTGTATGTCGAGGCCTTGATTGCCGAGGTCGATGCCAACAAGGCTGCGCAACTTGGCATCCAGTGGCAGGCCATTGCGGCCAGTTCTGGAAACAACAATGCAATTTACGGGGGTAGCAACTATGGCACGGGCGGTTCGAACATCATCAACCTGCAAGCGGCCATTTCAGGCGGCGCGGGCTCGGCGATCACCAGTGGCAGTCTGGCCCTTCCTAACGGTTTGAACATCGGCCTTTTGCACAACTTCGCGGGCATCGCCACGCTTGGGCTGCTGGCGAATTTTCTGCAGACGCAGGATGGCGCGAACATTCTGTCTGCTCCCAATCTGATGACCCTCGACAACGAAGAGGCGAAGATTGTCGTTGGCCAGAATGTGCCTTTCATCACTGGCCAGTACGCGCAGACCGGGTCGAGTTCCACGGTCACGCCGTTCCAGACCATCGAACGCAAAGACGTGGGCCTGACCCTGAAGGTGCGGCCGCAGATCACCGCTGGCGGCGCCATCAAGATGGACGTCTATCAGGAGGTGTCAAGCATTTCCAGCGCCACCAATACGGCGGGCATCATCACCAACAAGCGGTCCATCCAGACGGCGGTGTTGGTGAACGACGGGCAGACCATCGTGCTCGGCGGGTTGATGCAGGACAACGTCAGTGCCAACAACAGCAAGATTCCCGGTCTGGGTGACATTCCCGGCCTGGGGGCGCTGTTCCGCTCCAATTCGCGCACCGCCAACAAGACGGATCTCATGGTGTTCCTGCGGCCCATCGTGGTGCGTACCGAAAACCAGGGCAACGCCCTGAGCCAGCAGCGATACGACACCATGCGCGGCATGCAGAACAATGCCCAACTGCCCCCTCAACTCGGCATGCCCGACCTGCCCGGTCCGGTGATGCCTGCGATCGACATCGGTGCGAACAGCGGGTCGGCGCAGGGGGGCGCCGGGCCCGCGATGGCGGCATCTGCAGCGGAATCGGCGTCCGCGCCTGCGCCTGCACCATCCGAGAATGCCTTGCAAGGTGTGCAGGCGAATCAAGAAGACGGCAAGATTGTGGTGCAGCTTTCATTTGCGCACCCTGTCACCGGGCCGCCCACAGCCTTCACTTTGAACGACCCGATCCGGCTTGTCCTTGATTTTGCTGCGACCCGCTCGCTTCTTGCCCGCAAACAGCAACAATTCGATCTCCGGCCTGTGCAGTCGGTGTCTGCACAGGCCGGACAAGGCAAGACGCGGGTAATCATCCAACTCAGCCAAACCACGCACTATTCCACACAGTTGCAGGGCAAGCAGGTGTTGGTGACCCTGCAGCCTCAAAATTGAGCCGGTGTAGTCCATGTCTGCCCGCCATCCACTGCCTTATACCTTCTGCCGCGACCAGGCCATTCTGGCCGAGGACGATGGCCAGGGCGTCGAACTCTGGATGTGCGACGCCACGCGGCCCGCGGCGCTGTCCGAAGTGCAGCGCCAGCATGTGCTGCGCGCCGTGCACCGCACCACGGACGAAGACCTGCAGGCGCGCATCGGTGCCGCCTATGCCGCGCGTGACGGCAGCGCCGCCGCTGTCATCAGCGAAGTCGAGGGCGACGTCGACCTCGGCCGACTCATGCAGGACATCCCGGCGGTCGAGGATCTGCTCGAAGCCGCCGACGATGCGCCCATCATCCGCATGCTCAACGTCCTGTTCACGCAGGCAGCGCGCGAGGGCGCATCCGACATCCACATCGAACCCTATGAGGCCGCGTCGGTGGTGCGCTTCCGGGTGGACGGTACGCTGCGCGAGGTGGTTCGCCCGAACAAGGCCCTGCACGGCGCGCTCATTTCCCGCATCAAGATTCTGTCGCAGCTCGACATCGCTGAAAAGCGTCTGCCGCAGGATGGCCGCATCGCCCTGCGCATCGGCGGTCGCACGCTGGATGTGCGCGTGTCCACGCTGCCGTGCGCACATGGCGAACGCGCCGTGCTGCGCCTGCTCGACAAATCGGCAGCGCGGCTCAATCTGCGCGCCGTGGGCATGGCGCCCGACATGCTCGAGCGCTTCGACACCCTCATCCGCGCACCGCACGGCATCCTGCTCGTCACCGGCCCGACCGGCAGCGGCAAGACCACCACGCTCTATTCCGCGCTGAGCCGGCTCGACGCCAGCACCACCAGCATCATGACGGTCGAAGACCCCATCGAGTATGACCTGCCGGGCATCGGCCAGACCCAGGTCAATGCGCGGATCGACCTGACCTTTGCCCGTGCCCTGCGCGCCATCCTTCGGCAAGACCCGGATGTGGTGATGATCGGCGAAATCCGCGACTTCGAAACCGCGCAGATCGCTATCCAAGCCTCACTCACCGGCCACCTTGTGCTCGCCACCCTGCACACCAACGACTCGGTCTCGGCCGTCACCCGCCTCACCGACATGGGGGTCGAGCCCTTCCTGCTCGCTTCCTCGCTGCTGGGCGTACTGGCACAGCGCCTGGTGCGCCAACTCTGTCCCGCCTGCAAGATTCCGGCGTCCGACGGCCAAGGCTTCGTCGCCGTAGGTTGCCCGGCGTGCAATCACACCGGCTATACCGGGCGCACCGGGGTGTTCGAGCTGTTTGAGGTCGATGACGGCCTTCGCGCCTCCATCCATGCCCGCGCTTCCGAGGCCGAGCTGCGCCGCATCGCCCAGGCCGCCGGGATGCGCAATATGCGTCAGGACGGCCAGCGCTATATCGACAGCGGTGTCACCAGTCTTGCCGAACTGCTGCGCGTGACGCGCGACTGATCGCAGTCTGCGCCAGTCCATTGTTGCAACATGCCTGCCTACCGTTTCACCGCCCTTGACGCCGCCGGAGCCGAGCAGTCCGGCGTGCTCGAATCCGACAGCGCCCGCAGCGCGCGCACCTTGTTACGCAGCCGCGGCCTCATTCCGCTGCAGGTCGACGGCATTCACGAAGAAGCGGCGCAGGCCAGCGGGCGGCGGTTTTCCCGCCGTGTGTTCAACAGTCAGGAGCGCACCCTGTTCACCCGGCAACTCGCGGGGCTGCTGGTCTCCGGCCTGCCGGTGGAAAAAGCGCTCGCGGCCCTGTCTGATGACGCTGACAGCGCCGAGGTCGGCAACCTGCTGTCCAACCTCAAGAGCGAAGTGTCTGCCGGACACAGCCTGGGCGCCGCGCTCGGCCAGTATCCGCGCGAATTCGCGCCCATCTATCGGGCTCTGGTGAACGCCGGCGAAGACAGCGGCGACCTCGGGCTGGTGATGGAGCGGCTGGCTGATTACCTCGAAGACCGCCAGGCACTGCGCGGCAAGATGGTGCAGGCCTTCGCCTACCCGGCCATCGTCGTGCTGGTGGCCGTGACTGTGGTGGTTATGCTGCTCACTTATGTGGTGCCGCAGGTGGTCGGTGTCTTCCAGGGCGCGCATCAGAAACTGCCGCTGCTCACCGTGGGGCTGATCGCCGTGTCGGATTTCATGCGCGCCTGGGGCTGGTTGATGCTCGCGGTGCTCGTGGTTGGCGGCATTGCTTTTGCGCAAGCGATGAAACTGCCCG
The DNA here is from genome assembly GCA_049582025.1 of Thiomonas sp. Classification (GTDB taxonomy): domain Bacteria; phylum Pseudomonadota; class Gammaproteobacteria; order Burkholderiales; family Burkholderiaceae_C; genus Thiomonas. The sequence continues at coordinate 3,979 of JBAUTC010000251.1, read as the reverse complement.
GGCCGCGGCTGGCGTTCGACGGTTTCTTGCTGCGCAGCCCACTGTTCGGGCGTCTGGTGCGCGGCTTGAACACCGCGCGTTTTGCCAGCACACTGGCCATTCTCGGCGCGGCGGGCGTACCCATCCTGCGTGCGTTGCAGGCTGCAGCCGATACCCTGAGCAACAGTCTGCTCAAGGCGGACGCGGAAGAAGCCATTGCCCTGGTGCGCGAAGGGGCGTCGCTGGCGCAGTCGCTCGCATTGCACAAGCGCTTTCCTCCAGTGCTCATCACCTTCATCAGGCTGGGTGAGCAAACCGGCACCCTGCCGCAGATGCTTGACCGTGCCGCCGTGCAGCACGCACAGGAAGTGCAGCGCCGGGCCATGGCTCTCACCACCATCCTGGAGCCGCTGCTCATTCTGGTGATGGGGGGGATGGTGCTGCTCATCGTTCTGGCGGTGATGATGCCCATCATCCAGATGAACAACCTGGTCAAGTAAGCCGCCCATGCCTGCCGATCTGAACGACCGTCTTGTGGTGGCGATTTCCTCGCGCGCGCTGTTCGACTTTGAAGAAGAAAACCGCGTCTTCGAGCAGACCGACGACGCGGCCTATATGCGATTGCAACTCGACCGACTGGAGCGTCCAGCACACCCTGGCGTGGCGTTTCAACTGGTGCGAAAGCTGCTGGCCTTCAACACCAGCGACGCGCAGCGCGACCATGTGGAAGTGGTGCTGCTGTCTCGCAACGATCCGGTGTCCGGCCTGCGGGTATTCAATTCCGCCAAGCATCACGGAACGCCGATCGAGCGCGGCGTGTTCACCCGAGGACGCGCCCCGTTCCAGTACCTGCATGCGCTGCAGGCCAATCTGTTCCTGTCTGCCGAGCCCGACGATGTGCGCGCCGCGCTGCACGCGGGCTATCCGGCGGCGCAGGTCTATCCAGAGTCGGCGCGGGCATCCGAGGCGCATCCCGACGAAGTCCGTATCGCCTTCGACGGCGATGCCGTGCTGTTTTCCGACGAAGCCGAACGCGTGTTTCAGAGTGAAGGCCTGCCTGCCTTTCAACGGCACGAGGCCAGCAAGGCTGCGCTGCCCCTGCCGCCCGGCCCGTTCAAGCCCCTGCTCGAAGCCCTTCATCGCCTGCAGCGCGCCAGCGCCGAAGGTTCGACCCCGATGCGCCTGCGCACCGCGCTGGTCACCGCGCGCAGCGCCCCGGCGCACGAGCGTGCCATTCGCACCCTGATGCACTGGAACATCACTGTCGATGAAGCCATGTTCCTCGGTGGACTGGATAAGGGCCCCTTCCTGCGCGAATTCCAGCCAGACTTTTTCTTCGACGATCAGGCCGGGCATGTGCAATCCGCGGCGCGCCACGTGCCGTCTGGACAGGTGCATTCCGAGGCTACCGGCAAGTCCTGACAGCGGTCGAGGCAGAGAAATCAGCGCCTGAAAAAAAGCGGCAAGACGTCTACCATGCAAGGCTTTTGACCCCACAGTTCAACCCCAAAGGAGACGCGCATGGCCACTACTCACCTGCAAGGCAACCCCGTTCCGACCAGCGGCGAATTGCCGGCCAAAGGCAGCAAGGCCCCGGATTTCCGGCTGACTGACAAAGCCCTGGCGGATCGCACCCTGGCCGATTTTGCCGATCTGCGCAAAGTGCTCAACATCTTCCCGTCGATCGACACGCCCACCTGTGCCCAGTCGGTGCGCGCCTTCAATTCGCGTGCGTCCGAGAAGCCCGACACTGTGGTGCTGTGCATTTCCGCCGATCTGCCCTTCGCACAGGCACGCTTCTGCGGCGCCGAAGGGCTGGACAAGGTGGTCAACCTCTCTGAGATGCGCGACCGCAGTTTCGCTCAGGCGTATGGCGTCGGCATCGTCGGCGGCCCGCTCACCGGACTGTGCGCCCGCGCCGTGGTGGTGCTCGGCAAGGACAACACCGTGCTGTACACCGAACTGGTGAACGAGATCGCCGACGAGCCGAACTACGACGCCGCGCTCGCCGCGCTGTAACGCAACAGGCTCCGCGCGGCCAGCGTCCGGCGCGGAGTTTCTAGAATTGCTTATTTACCTCCCGGAGACAACACATCATGGTCATGCCTACTTCCATGTCGGATCGCGACGGCAAAATCTGGATGGACGGTCAGCTCGTCGAATGGCGCGATGCCAAGATTCACGTACTGACCCACACCCTGCACTACGGCTGCGGCGCGTTTGAAGGCGTGCGCGCCTACAAGACCGACAAGGGCCCGGCCATCTTTCGCCTGCGCGACCACACCGAGCGCCTGTTCAACAGCGCCAAGATCCTGCGCATGGAGATTCCCTTCACCATCGAACAGGTCATGCAGGCGCAGATCGACGTGGTCAAGATCAACGGCTTCGAGTCCTGCTATATCCGGCCGCTCACCTGGATTGGCGACAAGAAGCTGGGTGTCTCTCCGCGTGGCAATACCATCCACCTGATGATTGCCGCATGGCCCTGGGGCGCATATCTCGGCGAGGAGGGACTTAAGAAAGGCATCCGCGTCAAGACCAGCAGCTACACCCGCCACCACGTGAACATCACCATGGTCAATGCCAAGGCGGTGAGCAACTACACCAACTCCATCCTGGCGAATATGGAAGTGACCAACGACGGCTACGACGAAGCGTTGCTGCTCGACCCGCAAGGTTTCGTGAGCGAAGGCGCTGGCGAGAACATCTTCGTCATCCGCGAGGGTGTGCTCTACACCCCCGATCTCTCCTCCGGCGCGCTCAATGGCATCACCCGCAAGACGGTGTTCGCCATCTGCGAAGACCTGGGGCTGACCATCAAGGAAAAGCGCATCACCCGCGACGAGGTCTACATTGCCGACGAAGCCTTCTTCACCGGCACCGCGGCCGAAGTCACGCCCATCCGGGAACTTGACGGTGTGACCCTCGGCCCCGGCCACCGAGGCCCGATCACCGAGCGCATCCAGAACGCCTTCTTCGACATCGTCGGTGGGCGCAATCCCAAATACGCGAACTGGTTGTCCGCAGTTTGAAGTCGCTTTCTTTCACTGACTGAGGTCTGCTCATGAGCGCCATTCCCAAACCCGACATGCCCGTGGTCGAACTCAAGGCCAAGGATCTTCCCGCCTACTGTCCCAATCCGAACATGCCGATCTGGAGCAGCCACCCGCGGGTGTTCATCGACGTCACGCACGGCGAAGCCGCCTGCCCGTATTGCGGCACCCGGTATCGCCTGGCCGAGGGTGAAGTGGTGCGCGGTCATTGAGCGCGTACCACGCATGCCCCGCGTCCTGCTGATCGCTCCGCAGTGGATCGGTGACGCGGTGATGGCGCAGCCGCTGGTCGCGCTGCTGGCGGCACGCGGCGAGCTGGTCACCGCACTCGGCATGCCCAGCGTCGCACCGGTGCTGCGCGCCATGCCGGGCGTATCGGAGGTTGTTGAAGCACCCTTTGCCCACGGCAAACTCGATTTTGCCTTGCGCCGCCGGCTGGCCGCAGGACTGCGCGGCCAGGGCTTCGAGCGCGCCTATATCCTCGGCAACAACCTGAAGTCGCGGCTCGTGCCCTGGCTGGCGCGCATCCCGCACCGCGTCGGCCATGTGGGCGAGGCCCGAGGCTTGCTCCTGACCGACATCGTTGAGTCAGGCGTGCGCCAGAGCAAACCCGCGCCGCCTGCGGCGATGGCGCTTTCTCCAGTGGCTGGCTGCGTTCCGGCAGAAGAGGCAAGTCGGCGAGTGGACATGCGTCAGCACTACGCCGCGCTTGCGCGTCTTGGTGCAAGCGGACTTGACGCCCCGGTCCCAGAGCCGACGCTGGCCATTTCGGCCGAAGCAGGAACTGCTGCGCGCCTTCAGTTCGGGCTGCCCGGGCGCTGGGTCGCGCTCTGCCCTGGTGCCGAATATGGTCCCGCCAAGCAATGGCCCGTCGAACACTACGCCGCATTGGCGACCCTGGCTCAGCAAGCGGGCTATGCCGTTGCCGTACTGGGTGCGCCGCGCGA
>JBAUTC010000250.1:0-2913 GCA_049582025.1 Thiomonas sp. | reverse complement strand
GCCGTCAGGCCGGACAGGGCGGTTTGGAAGGTGCTCATGGAATCCCCCGGAAATGGCGTTGTCTGGTGCGATGTGCGATGCGGCGCGCCTACATCACGCCCTGGATGCTGGACAGCGGCACGGTGCCGCTCTGGCCCTGAAGCTGGAGTGAGGGGCCGTTGCTGCCGTTCAGATAGACCGACTGCACCTTGCCCGCGCCGAAGGGCACGGCGGCAACAGACTGGCCGCTGCTGTCGGTCGCGGTGACGTTGAAGGTGTAGTTGCCTGCTGGTGCGGCCTGGCCGCTGGCGTCGGTGCCGTCCCAACTGAAGCTCTGCACGCCGGTCGGCAGCGCGCCGAGTTGCAGGGTGCTGACGGTCTGCCCGGCGCTGTTTTGCACTTGTACCTGGACGTTCTGCGCCGCCGAAGCCAGGGTGAAGCCACCGGCGCTGCCGCCACTGGCCCCAAGGCTCATGCTGTTGCTGTCGAACACCACCGTCTGCCCCACCAGGTTGGCCGCCTGCAGCCCCTGGGTCTGCGCCAGTTGCGCGGTGAGGGTTGCCATCGACTGCTGCATGCCCTGCACGCCGCTGGCGGTGCTGAACTGCGCGAGCTGGGCCGAGAGGTCCTGGTTGGTCAGCGGATTCATCGGGTCCTGGTTGGTGAGTTGCGTCACCAGGAGCTTGTAGAACGTGTTGACGTCGGCCAGCCCGCCCAGGCCGCTGGTGGCGCTCCCCGAGGTGCCGCTGCTGCTGCTCGTCTGCAGCGAGGAGAGGAAAGCGTTGGAGCTGATGGGTGAGGTGCTCATTTCGGAGGTCCTTCAGGGTCATTGACCCAATGTGAGGGTTTTCAGCAGCAGGTTCTTGGTGGTGGTCATCACGTTCACGTCGGCCTGATAGGCGCGTGAGGCGGAGATCATGTTGACCATCTCGTCCATCGGGTTGACATTTGGGTAGCTGACGTAGCCGTCCTTGTTTGCCAGCGGATTGCCGGGGTCGTACACGAGTTTGAGCGGGCCGGGCTTTTCGACAACGCCGGCCACCTGGACGCCGTTCACTCCGGCGGGTACGCCGGGGCCGGACAGCGGCTGCGCGGCAAACACCACTTCGCGGGCGCGGTAGGTCTGGCCGTTGGAACTCACCGCCGAATTGGCGTTGGCCAGATTGCTGGCCACGACATTCAGCCGGTAGCTTTCGGCATTCAGGCCGGAGTTGGCGACATCGAGTGAGGAGAACAGGGACATGGTGGTGGCTCAGGTTCGGACGGCGGCTCAGCTGCCGACGATGGCGGAGGTCAGGGTCTTGATCTTGCCGGTGAGGAAAGTCAGGTCGGACTCGTACTGGATGCTGTTTTTCTGGAACTCGGCCTGCTCGCGGTTCATGTCCACTGAGTTGCCGTCCAGACGCACGCCATTGCCCGCCTGGTAAGCGATGAAGTCGCTTCCGGCAGGTGCAACGGCGCCGGGCAGCTGCCGGGGCTGCTCGGTCTTGAGCGCAAGACCGCTGGTCTGCTGGCCGGACATCGCGGCCTTGAACGCGGCGGAGAAGTCCAGATCCACCGCCTTGTAGCCGGGCGTGTTCGCATTGGCGATATTGGCCGAAAGCAATTGCTGCCGTTGCGCCCGCAGGTTGAGGGCGGTCTGCAGCGGGGCGAATTCACGGTCGAGGGCGGAAATCATGGCGGTCGTTCAGGATGTCTGTGGCCCTACCACTGCAGATTTCGTGCCAATCCCCGTGCGTTGGAATTGACGTGCCGATGCCACGGGAAGCGGCAATCCGCCCCATGCAAAGCGGCAAGACCTTGCCGGTCGGGTGCCGCTGGCGGCGACAATCGCGTCCCCTCCCGAACTCGATGGCGGCAGAGGGCGGGGCGGGCGCTGCGGCTCCCCAGGGCGTGGAGTCCGGCTGGTACGGACCTTGCGATGACAGTTCATCCCTCCATCCCTGCTCATCCATTCCATCCCCGCACCCCATGTCCTCTTTCCGCATGTCCACCTGGCGAAGGATCTGGCGCTACGCACGCCAGCTCGCGCTGCGCATCGGCGCTGGCCTTGCCTTGACCTGGGCAGCGACGGTCTGGGCACTGCCCGCGGTGGAAAGCGCAAGCAGCCTGCGCGCGACGGTGGAAGCGTTCGTGCGCGCCGGCCTGCCTGCGGGGGCGGACAAGGTAAAAATCGCTGTGCAGGGTCCTGCGCCAGGCCTGCGCTTTCCCCACTGCTCGGACTTGCGCACCGCCTATTTCGGCAACACCAACCCTTACGGCGCGCAGACGGTGGAAGTGCGCTGCGCCGCGCCGCAGGTCTGGTCGCTTTATCTGCCGGTGCGGGTCGATCAGCAGCAGGGCGTGGTGGTGGTGGCGCGGGCACTGCAGGCCGGGCATGCGCTGACCACGGCGGATCTCACCACGGTGGAGCGCGATGCTGCGCATTTGCCGCCCGGTGCGATGGGGGATGCCAAGGCGCTGGTGGGGCAGGTGTTGCGCTACAGCGTGGCGGCGGGCCAGCCGCTGGTGCAAAGCATGCTCACCGGACCGCAACTCGTGCACTACGGCCAGCCGGTCAGCCTTGTCGCTCAGGGCATGGGGGTACGTCTGGTGGCGCTGGGGCAGGCCATGGCGGACGGGCGCGTCGGCCAGTCGGTGCTGGTGCGCAACGTGCAATCGGGTCGGGTTGTCAGCGGGGTTGTCGATGCGCAGGGGCAGGTGGTCGTGCCTCTGAACTGAGCGGCTTGCCGGGGTTGTTTGGTCGTGTCAAAAAACCGTCGTCTCGGTGAAGTGGTTCAAAAATCTGTCCGATTACGCCACTTTTGTGTAGCTAATAAGTATGGCGGGCGTCGAATACCCGCCATATTTGATTGAAATTGTGTGGCACCGCGATTGCTATGCACGGTATATCTCCCGAGGAGTGATCCATGCGCACCTTAGCCCTGATGCCAC
>JBAUTC010000249.1:0-10456 GCA_049582025.1 Thiomonas sp. | reverse complement strand
GTTGGTAGAGTCCAGGATTGTGATTCCTGTCGTCGTGGGTTCGAGTCCCATCAGCCACCCCAAAGGATTCAAACACTTAGCCCAGCGCAACTCGCTGGGCTTTTTGTTGTCCGGCGCTCATGTAATGAGCTGTGTAATGTCTGCGCTGGCTATGTGTCGGACTCGGAGAGTTGCACCTGTGCCAGTACGTTCTCGATCCCGGGCACAGCAGATTCAAACAGCTCCGAAGTGGCACGAATCGTTGCGAGGTTGCTGTCGAACTCTTTACTGTCGAACTTGCGACGCTTGGCAAGCAATTGCTCGATGCGAATCCGGAGTTTGTACATGCCGCCGCTCAAAACAAGGGCGTAGCCCACGACCTCGTGGGGGAGAACCCCGATCAGGAGCCGGCCGATTCGGGCGGCTTCTGCGGCGGCATCGGCTGCCGTTCCACACGGTCGATGGCTGCATCCATGCAAGCCCATTCCGGTGCGCTGGCCGCCCAGATGTTGGCGTTCGGCGTGATTGACGACGGATCGTCCAGAGTCCCGGCGCGTACTACCGTGAAAAGGGGCCTGCCTGACGAGTCTGCGAACAGATGGCAGCCACAACTCGGGCAGAAGCGCCGGCTGATTTGGTTGCCGCTGTCCGCCGTGCTGCTGTAGACGTTTGTGCTTCCAGATACTTCGAGTGCCGCTGCTGGCACCAGGACATTGACGGTCCCGTTGCCAGCGATGTGCTGGCAGTCGTGGCACCAGCAGACTCGCGTGAAAAGAGGATCTGCCGTGATGCGGTAGTGCACCGCTCCACATAGACAACGCCCGGTTCTGTCGCTCATTGGAGTGTTCCTAGGTGAGGAAATGACTCAAGCGTAGCGGACCTGGGAGCGAAACGCCGCCTCCACTGAGACGTGAGCTCACCCACGGCCACCGCTCTCACGGCAAGGAGCGATGCAACACGACAACACGATCCGAGGCTGACTCCGAGGCGTTCCCGAGTTGGCGCTGTTGGCGGCATCTCTGCCGTCTGCTTTGGATTCAGGTCACCGGTGCAAATGCCATCGCCCCGGCCGCCGTGTTTGAGATCGGGATGTGGTAATTCGAATGCACGAGTCTTGATTGCTCGCCGAGCGCGGCGCGTGCCGCGATCCACATCAGCAACTCGATGCCCTGTGTGCCGGTCAGCGCAACCAGATCACGAATCGAGTACTTTGTTGCCCACCCGGGGTCCGAGACCAGGCTCTGCATGAACTGTTGGTCAAAGCGCTTGTTGATGAAGCCGGCGCGCTGTCCGTCGAGTTGATGCGAAAGGCCTCCGCTGCCAATGATGACGACGCGGCTGTCGGCGTCCCAGCTCCGGATGGCATCACCGATGGAACGTCCAAGATCGTGGCAACGCTTGGCGCTGGGCAGCGGATGCTGCACGGTGTTGATGCAAACGGGAACCGTCGCAACGGGCCATTCTCCGCAGTCCGGCCATAGCAGTTTCATCGGCAGCGTGAAGGCATGGTCGACCAGCATTTCCTGACAACTCGTGATGTCGAATTCCGCAGCGACAAGCTGCTCGATCAAATGCCAGGACAGGGCCTGGTCTCCGGTAAAGGGGGGCAGCGTCGGAATGCCCCACCCCTCATCGGCATTCTGGTAGGCAGGTGCCGCGCCCACGGCGAAGGTCGTCATCTTGTCGAGGAAGAAATTCAGGCCGTGATCGTTGTAGACGACAACGGCGACGTCGGGCCTGATCTGCGTCAGCCATTCGCGTATGGCCGGGAATCCGTCAAAAAATGGCTTCCAGTAAGCCTCTTGCTCGAGGTCATTTGCGATGGCACGTCCGATTGCCGGTACGTGCGAGGTCGTGATGCATCCAACGATTTGCGCCATGGTCTTATTTCCCCGCTTCCACCAGCATTGCCTTGAAGGCTTCCTTGCTCATCCCGGTCTGTTGGGCGCCGAGGTCCTGGACATCGAGTCCGAACATCCCGGCAAACTTGGCCAGGTAGTAGACGTTGCCGCCGGCGGCGATCAGGTCGAGCACGTTGCGGCGTGCGACGGCAGCACGCTGCGCCTCGTCCAGGCCGAATTTGCGGCAATATGCCAGTTCGTCGCGCATGAACTCCTCGCGGTTCTCTGCAGCGTTGAACGAGAAGCACATTTTGTTGAGCGCATATCCTTTACGCGCTTGCACGCCATCGAACAGGGTTGTCCCTTCGATCGGCTCGGGATGTTGTGTGTCGGGCATGTAGTCTCCTAAATGTCTAAGTGCTGGCGGAGTGAAGTATCTGTCTGCATTGGTTCCTGGATAAACCGTCTAAATGCGAATCCACGTATGAGCGATCTGAATCATTTGGGTATCGACGGCAAGCTGCTGCAGTTGCTCGTCGCCGTGCGTGACGCCGGCTCCATAACCGGAGCTGCGGACCATTTGGGGGTTTCACAGTCGGCAGTCAGCCATCAACTCGACAAGCTTCGGCTCATCGTCGGCGACCCGCTGTTCGTCAAATCGGGGCGAGGCATCGTGGCCACAGCGCGAGCGGAGGATCTGGCGGTGCAGGCGCGCGTCCTGCTCGACGAACTGCGTTGCTTTGCCAGCGCGCCGGAATTCGATCCAGCCCATCTGAAGCAGACGTTCACCATTGCAGCGAACGACCTGCAGCGCGACCTTTTGTTGCCGGGATTGCTCGATGATCTGCGCGCGGCTTCCCGGGGGATCACCCTGCGCGTCATTCCGTCAGATGTGCCAAGCGCCGAGATGCTGCGAGACGGGCGCTGCGATGTGGTGATCTCGCCCCGGCCGCCAATCGCTGGCGACATCGTGCAGATGCGGCTCTTTGACGATCGTTACTGCGTGTTCTACGACGCCCGTGCGCGTGAAGCACCCGCGAGCCTGGACGCATACCTGGCGGCAGAGCATGTCACCGTCTTGTACGAACCCTTGCGTCGTCTCGACATCGATCAGGTTCTTCTCGCGCGCGGCTACGAGCGCGATTTTGTCGCCCAGGTTCCCGGGTTCGCCGGCATTCCATCCTTCTTGCGGGGCAGCCAGCGACTCGCGACGCTGCCGAGTCTGCTGTGCCACAACCTGCTCAGCGCCTTCGGCAGCGCGCCTCTGCCCATGCCCTGTGCACCGATGCCGATGTACATGCTCTGGCATTTGCGGCACCGGCACGACCGTGTGCACAGTTGGTTGCGGGACGCAATTTTGAGGCAGGTTCCCGCCGCATTGGCCTAGGGATGGCGTCCAAGTCGGATGAAGGCAGCAATCGCATGCGGTCGACCGCCTAGCGCTGCTTGCGAATCCAGGCACCAATCGCCGGCCAGGTGTCCTTCAGCGTGCGTGCGCCCATGAACAGGCCGACGTGGCCACCGGGGACGATGCGCTTTTCAATGTTGTCTTTCGGCGTGCCGCACAGGGTTTCAGCGGCGAATACCTGCTGGTGGTAGGTGATGTCATCGCTCTCGCCAGCCAGCAGATACAGCGGGCAGGTGATGTCCTTGAGCTTGAGCGCGCGGCCCAGGCCGACGTACTCGCCTTTGGCCAGCAGGTTGTGTTTGAACAACTGGTCGATGACCTGCAGATACCAGCGGCCGGGCAGGTCGAGCGGGTTTTCGTACCAGCGTTCGAAGGCCTCGGTCTTGGAGATCCACACCGGATCGTCGATGTGCTCGTAGAGGTCGATGTGTTCCTGCACGTAGTGCTGCTCCGGGTGCATGTTCTTCCAGCCGGCCAGCATGTATTTGCCCAGCATCAGGCCGCCGCCGCTGTCCACCAGTTCTTCATAAAAGCGCATCGGACTTTGCTTGACCATCTTCACCAGCGGACCGTTGCCGGCGTGGGTGTCGATGGGCGAACCCGCCAGCACCAGGCTGGCAACCTTGTCGGGAAAGCGAGCGGCCAGCATCGCAGCCATCCAGCCGCCCTGGCACAGGCCGACCAGGTTGACGCGACCGCCGAGGTCGTCGACGCAGGCGAGGAAGTCGCCGAGGTACTGATCGACTTCGAGGTCCTTCATGTCCGGCGTGGCGCTGTGCCAGTCGGTGAGGAACAGCGGGCCGACCTCCGCGGCCTTGAGCGTCTGCATCAGACTCTGGCCGTCGTGGTAGTCGGCGATCATCGAGGTGTGGCCGGCGTAGGGGGCGTTGACCAGCGTGGGGATGCCCTTGGCATCGGGCGCGGAGTAGTCGCACAGATCCAGCGTGCGCAGTTTGAGCCGCACCGTATGTGTGCTGGCGAGCCTGGGCTTGATGCCGCTGTGCAGGCGCGCTTCCTCTGCGAGGAATTTGACGTTGCGCGCGTAGAGCTCCACGCCTTGCGCGGCCATGCTGGCGGCGAGCTGGATGGGCCAGAAAAACGGCACATTGATATTGGGCGCGGGCGGGTTGGGTTGAGGGGTGGACATGCTGCCTCCTTCGGGCATGGGAAAAACGGTGAAACGGTGGACACTCGATCAATGCGTCCAGCAATCGGGGCATGACTCCGTGGATGCATCGCACGTCGCGGCAGGCACACCCGCTCAATCCAGCAGCGCCGCGGCCTGCAGGCTCATGACGCCTTCTTCGTCGGTGGGCAGGGCGTAGGCCGGGACCGGGCTGTCTTTGTGGGTGATGCAGAGCTGCCCGGTGGCATTGGCCTGCGGATCGATGCGCAATCCCAGCCAGGACAGGGCGGAGCAGACCTCCTGCCGCACTCTCGCGCTGTGCGTGCCGATGCCACCAGTGAACACCAATGCATCCAGGCCGCCGATATCGGCGGCGAGCGCTCCGATGTGATGCACCACGCTGGCGGTGAACACGGCAATGGCGTCCTGCGCGTGCGGCTCGGCGCTGGCTTCGAGGGTGCGCATGTCGCCACTCACGCCGGATACGCCCTTGAGCCCGCTGTCGTGATACAGCATGGACGTCACCTGTTGCGCGTCGAGGTGTTCCTCGGTGATCCAGTGCAGGACCAGGCCGGGGTCGATGGCGCCGCTGCGGCTCGACATGACCACGCCGTCGAGTGCGGTGAACCCCATTGTGGTGACCACGCTGCGCAACTGCCGCAGTCCACACAGACTGGAGCCGCCGCCCAGATGCGCGACGACCACGGCCCCATGGGCGCGCTTGCCGAGCAGGGGCGGCAGCTTGTGGGTGATGGCGTCGTAGGACAGACCGTGAAAGCCGTAGCGCTTGAAGCCCTTGTCGTGCCAGGCGCGCGGGATGGCGTAGCGTCGAGACAGGTCGGTCTGCGTGGCGTGGAATGCGGTGTCGAAGCAGGCGATCTGCGGCACCCCGGGAAGACGGGCGATGGCCGCATCCACGCCTGACAACCCCGGGCCCTGATGCAAGGGGGCAAGACTACGCAAATCGTCGAGCGCGGTGCGCACCTCGGTGGTGATGCGTTGCGCGCTGGTGAACCGTGTGCCGCCATGCACGATGCGGTGGGCGACTGCGACAATCGGCCCGAAGCCCGCCGGGGCGATGAGCTTGTCGAGCAAGGCGTCCACCTCGGCGCGAATGTCACCGCGCGGTTCCGCCGAGGCGGCGCGGTGCGACTGACCTTGCGCATCCGTCCAGCGCAGCCAGGCCTGTCCGTCGTGGCTGTCGATTTCGCCGCGCAGCTGTGCCACTGGCAACTGCGTGCCCTTGCAGTCTTCGTGCGCGTACAGGGCAAATTTCAGGCTGGCCGAACCCGTGTTGAGACAAAGCAGGGTGGGGGTGGGCATGGAGAGAGTCAGGCGGTCTGGTTCTCGCGGGTCAGGGTGTCGGCGGCGTCGAGTTGTCCCGCGGCCTTGAGCAGGGCCTGGCGTTGCAACACTGCCAGGGCGCATGACGCCAGCCGGGCCTCCACGCCGTCGGCGCGGCTCGTGAGAATGATGGGCACGCGGGTGCCGATGACCAGCCCGGCGAGGGTGGCTCCTCCGAGATATTCGAGCTGCTTGGCCAGCATGTTGCCGGACTCAAGATCAGGGGTGAGCAGGATGTCGGCCAGACCGGCCACCGGCGAGATGATGCCCTTGGTCTTGGCCGCAGCCAGCGATATGGCATTGTCAAAAGCCAGCGGACCATCGAGGATGGCGCCGGTGATCTGCCCGCGATCGGACATCTTGCAGAGGGCCGCGGCGTGCACGGTGGCGAGCATTTTGGCGTTGACCGTCTCCACTGCGGCAAGGATGGCCATGCGGGGGGTGGGAATGCCCAGCGCCTGCGCCAGGTCGATGGCGTTTTGCGCAATGTCGCGCTTGGTATCCAGATCGGGGTCGATGTTGATCGCGGCGTCGGTGATGAAGAGCAGGCGTTCTGCGGCTGGCGCGTCGATGACGAACACATGGCTGGCGCGGCGGTCGGTGCGCAAGCCGCTTTGCGCGTCGAAGGCGGCATGCATCAGTTCGTCAGTGTGCAAGGCGCCCTTCATCAGCGCGCCCACCTTGCCGCTGCGCGCCAGTTGCACTGCCAGCGCGGCGGCAGCATGGCTGTGTTCGGTGGGTATGAGCTGCCAGGGGGAGAGGTCGATGCCAGCGTCGTCTGCCGCAGCACGGATGCGCGCTTCCGGACCGATCCATACGGGTTCGATCAGCCCGGCCCTGGCGGCGTCGATGGCGCCCTGGATGGAGACTGCGTTGACTGGATGCACCACGGCCACGCGCATTGGGTGCAGCCCGGCGCAGGCCGCGCGCGCCTTGTCCACCAGGGCGAGCAGCCGCTGGCCCGGATCGACCAGATGCAGTTGCGGCAGATGGGTGCGGGGACGGCAGATTTTCTCCGTGGGCGCCTGCACCAGCGCATGCCCGGACACGACCGTGTCGCCGCGCTGGTTCACCACCAGGCAGTCGAAGCGGATCCGGTGCGTGCTGGCGAACTTTTCACGCGCAGTGACCGAGACGGTGACCGTATCGCCCAGCATCACCGGACGGTGAAACGACAGTGATTGATCAACGTAGGTCGTGCCCGGCCCCGGCAACTCGGTGCCGAGCAGGTTGGACAGCAGCGCGCCGCTCCACATGCCATGCGCCACCACCTGATGAAACGGCGTGCTGCGGGCGAATTCCGCATCCACATGCGAGGGATTGGCGTCGCCCGACATCACGGCGAAGGTGGAAATGTCAGCGAGGGTGAGGGTGCGATGCAGCGCGGCGGAGTCTCCCAGGGCGATATCGTCGAAGGTGCGGTTGCAGATCTGCTCGGTCATGGATGAGGTTCGGTGGAAGGACGTTGGGATTAACGCTGCAGGACATATTCTCCGGGCGCATTGGCCACCGGGGGATAGTCCACGCTGCCGCAGGCCGGCGGGGCGACGTGCTGTCCGCTGCCTTTGGATACCAGCCAACGCTCCCAGTGCGGCCACCACGAGCCTTCCTCGGCCTGCGCCAGCTGTACCCAGTGTTCGGGGTCGGTGTAGGGGCGTCCTCCCGGATGCACGGACCAGCGGTAGTGGCGGTGCGGATGGCCGGGTTCGCTCACGATGCCCGCGTTATGGCCGCCGCTGGTGAGCACAAAGGTCACCTCCGAGTCGGCCAGCAGGTGAATCTTGTAGACCGACTTCCATGGCGCGACGTGGTCGGTCTCGGTGCCGACGACGAACCAGGGCGTGATCACGTTTTCCACTGCGACGGGTCTGCCATCGACCTTGTAGTGTCCTTCGGCCAGGGCGTTGCTCAGGTAGAGGGTGCGCAGGTATTCGCTGTGCATGCGGTAGGGCATGCGGGTGGCGTCGGCATTCCAGGCCATGAGGTCGCTCATCGGCGCGCGTTCGCCCATGAGGTAGTCGTGCATCATGCGCGACCAGATCAGGTCGGACGAGCGCAGCATCTGGAAGGTGCCGGCCATCTGCGTGGTGTCAAGATAGCCTTGTGACCACATCAGGTCTTCGAGGAAACTGATCTGGCTCTCGTCGATGAACAGGGTGAGTTCGCCGGGCTCGGTAAAGTCGGTCTGCGCGGCAAACAGGCTCAGGCTGGCCAGTCGTTCGTCGCCGCGCCGCGCCAGGGCGGCGGCGGCGATCGACAGCAGGGTGCCACCCAGACAGTACCCGGCGGCATGCACCTTGCGGCCCGGGAGGATGGCGCTGACCGCATCCAGGGCGGCAATGGGGCCGAGGTGAAGATAGTCATCCATGCCCAGGTCGCGCTCGTTCGAGCCGGGGTTTTTCCACGACACCATGAAAACCGTGTGGCCCCGATCGACCAGAAATTTCACCAGCGAGTTGTGTGGCGACAGGTCGAGGATGTAGTACTTCATGATCCACGCCGGGGTGATGAGAACGGGCTCGGCCTGTACTGTCGGCGTGGTCGGGCTGTACTGGATCAGCTCCATCAACTGGTTGCGCAGCACCACCTTGCCGGGTGTGGCGGCCACCTCATGTCCAGCTCTGAACTGCTCCACCCCGGCCGGTGGTTGCTTGTCGAGGGCGCGCTGCATGTCGTCCTGCCAGTTGCGCAGGCCTTGTGCCAGATTGGCGCCGCCAGTGGTCAGGGTGCGTTCCAGCACTTCCGGATTGGTCCAGAAAAAATTGCTGGGCGAGAGCATGTCCATCCACTGCCGCGCCATGAAGGCCACGACCTGCTCGTGGTGGGCAGACACGCCGCGTACGTCATGCGCAGCAGCATTGAGCAGTTGTTCGCGCAACAAAAAGCGCTGGGCGATCAGGTTGAACGGAAACTGTTGCCACTGTGGCGCGGCAAAGCGCCGGTCACTGACTGGCGCCTTGCCGAAGTCCGGGCTCGGTGTCTTGTCGCCGAGCAGGGCATGTGCGCCCAGTTCAGCGGCATAACGCAACCATTGTCCCTGCATTTGCATGGCCTGCGTTGCCAGACTGGCCTGTTTGCCTGGCGATGCCACCATGTGCATGCTCCAGTCGGCCAACGCCAGGCCGAGCGCGGCCGGGGACAGGCCCAGCGTGGCCTTGGCCGAGAGCGCGTGGATGGCGCGGTCGATCAACTCGCGCATGGCCTGGTCGCGGTCCGGCGGGGCTTGCGGCTCAGCGATGGATGGCGGCAGCGGAATGGCGGGAAGCGCCGTCGCGGCGGATGTTGACTTGGGCGCCGGCGGCGCGTGCGGAACCAGCACCGGAGATGACGTCGCTGCCAGTTTCGGGGCGCGCGGCTTTCTGGCCGCGGTTGTCGCGGATGCACGTGGCTTGCTGGCCGCGGCGCGCCGGGTTCGGGGTTGGAGTTCGCTCATCTGGCATCTCCTTGATAGATCAATGTATTTGAATGCGGCGGTGCAGCATGGCTCTTGATGTGCATCAAGCCGGGTTGGCCTACGGCCGACGCGCGTTGGTGAAAAATGCAACCAGATCTGTCACGCAGCTGACAGGGCGCTTCCTGCAAAATAGCACCCCATCATGAAATTACGAGAAAGTCCGTCATGCGCGTCACAGTCATAGGAGCAGGGTACGTCGGTCTGGTCACCGCCGCTTGTTTTGCCGATGTCGGCAACCACGTCACCTGTATCGAGCGGGATCCGGGCCGATTGTCGGCACTGCGCGAGCGCGCGGAAGTGCCGTTCTACGAGCCGGGCCTGAGCGATCTGGTGCGGCGCAATATCGAACAGGGTCGCCTTGTCCTCAGTCCGAGCATCGCCGAAGGATTGCCGGGTTCGCAGGTCTGCTTCATCGCCGTGGGGACGCCGTCCTTGCCCAATGGCCAGGCCGATCTGTCGCAGGTGGAAGGCGCCGCTGTGGAGATTGGCCGCGCCATGACCGGACCGCTGGTGGTGGTGCAAAAGTCCACCGCGCCAGTGGGCACCATTCCCAAGGTGCGGGCGTTGGCAGAGGCCGAGCTGGCGGCACGAGGCGTGTCCCACAGCCTGGGCGTGGTCAGCAATCCGGAATTCCTCAAGGAAGGCTCGGCCATCGAGGACTTCACCCGCGGCGACCGCATCGTGCTGGGCAGCGACGACCCGCAGGCCATCGCCACCATGCGCGAGCTGTACCGCCCGTTCAACCGCAATCACGAAAAAATCATGGTGATGGATGGCGCCAGCGCGGAACTCACCAAGTACGCCGCCAACGCCATGCTGGCCACGCGTATTTCCTTCATGAATGAACTGGCCCGCATCGCCGAGGCAGTGGGCGCGGATATCGAGCAGATCCGCATGGGCATCGGCGTGGATCACCGGATCGGCAGCCATTTCCTCTATGCCGGTGCGGGCTATGGTGGCTCGTGCTTTCCCAAGGATGTGAAGGCCCTGGCGCATACCGCACGCGAATTCGGCCTGCGCGCCGAACTGGTGGAGGCGGTGGACGCGGTCAACCAGCGGCAGAAGCAGCGCATGTTCGAGAAAATCACTGATCACTATCAGGGCAAGCTGGCCGGCAAGACCATTGCCGTTTGGGGGCTGGCGTTCAAGCCCAACACCGATGACATGCGCGACGCGCCCAGCCTGGACCTCATCACGGCGCTGCTGCAAGCAGGTGCCCGGGTGCAGACCTGGGACCCGGTGGCCGTGGAGATGGCCCGGCGCCTGCTGCCTGAACACCCCGGACTGGTGTTCGCCAAGGACGC
>JBAUTC010000248.1:0-3945 GCA_049582025.1 Thiomonas sp. | reverse complement strand
GCGCCCCCCCGTGGAAGCGGTACATGCGCCGCTGCACATGCCGCTGCGCCATCGCAGCGCCGTGGCCTTGCTCACTGCCTTCGCCGTGCTGCTGACGGGCCTGCCGCTCCTGGCGACGGCGCTGCATCAGCCAGCGCTGGCCCTGCTGTCCGACTTCTATCGGGCCGGGGCACTGGTGTTTGGCGGCGGCCATGTCGTGCTGCCGCTGCTGCAGGCGCAGGTCGTTCCCGCGGGCATGGACAACTCCACTTTCCTCGCGGGCTATGGCGCAGTGCAGGCAGTGCCGGGCCCACTGTTCACCTTCGCCGCGTTTCTGGGGGCCACGTCGCAGCAGGGCCCGGGCGGCTGGCTGGGCGCGGGCGTGGCGCTGCTCGGCATCTTTCTTCCGGGCTTTCTGCTCGTTGTCGGCACCCTGCCCTTGTGGGCCGGACTGCGCCACCAGACCGCCATGCGCAGCGCGATGATGGGCATCAACGCCGCTGTCGTCGGCCTGCTGCTCGCCGCCTTCTACGACCCGGTGTGGACCGCAGCCATCCACACTCCGCGCGACTTCGCCCTGGCACTGGCCGCGCTGTTGCTACTGCAATTCTGGAAGGTTCCGCCGTGGGCGGTGGTGGTCGGCGGTGCGGTGATCACCGGAGTTCTGGGCTGGGGTTGATTCCTCGCCCATCGTTGCCCCCCTTGCCCCGCTATGCATATTCTTGATCCGGGGTTTCGATTGCGCCGGATTTTGGCGAGGGTCGCGCCTCCCGCCCTTTGACGAACACCGACACCATGTACATCCCCTCCCACTTCGCCCTCGCCCAACCGGACGATTTGCACCGCATCCTCCGCGCCCATCCCTTGGGCATTCTGGTGACGCAGACCGTGCATGGGCTCGACGCCAACCACCTCCCGTTCGAATTCGACGCGGCACGCGGCACCTTGGGAACCCTCACCGGACACGTTGCCCGCGCCAACCCGGTGTGGCAGCAATGCGCTGAAGGAGCTGAGGTACTGGTCATCTTCCGTGGCGCCGAGGGCTACATCTCGCCGAACTGGTATCCAAGCAAGCACGACACCCACCGCCAGGTCCCGACCTGGAATTACGAGGTGGTGCACGCGCACGGCCAGCTCACCGTGCACGACGACGAAAAATTCGTGCGCGGCGTGGTCGCGCGCCTGACGCGCATCCATGAGGCGCAGGAGCCAAAACCCTGGAAGATGGGCGACTCGGCACCCGAATACATCGACGCCATGGTCAAGTCCATCGTCGGCATCGAGATCGCCATCACCTGTCTGGAAGGCAAGTCCAAGCTGAGTCAGAACCGCGAGTTGCGCGACCGGCAAGGGGCCGTCGATGCATTGCGCCATCGCGGCGAAAACGCTCTGGCGGACGCGATGGAGAAGTCGATTCCACGTTGATTGCGCTGAATTCAGCGGAAGTCAAACGGGCCCCATCTGTTCGCTTCGGAGGCTAAGGAGGCGACAGGGCGAGACCTGACCCTGCTTCTCTCGCCGCTTCAAGGCTGCGTCAAGGCGAAGTGATAGCCGTGATATTGATTCAGGCTGCGATCGGGGTGGAAAGGGATCGGGCAAGACTTGTCGGGGTTGATCCAGGCGTCCCGCAGGGTGTAACCCAGCGCCTGCAGGCTTTCCACAAACGCGGCTTCGCGATCGATGCGATAGGGACAGAACGCCGTGCCGATGCTCTGCAGGGTGAAATACGCCGCGTCCGGATGCAGCGGCGTGAGGTTGATCAGGAGATTCGGGGGAAGGCGCTTCAGTTCGCTTAGGCGCTCGGCCAAAGTCTGCGGCAGATACTGCAGCACGCCCATCGCCAGGAAGATGTCGGCCTGCGCTGCCTCGGAAAAATCCTTGGCGAAGTTGAGCCTGCCGAGATCGTCCCTGTTGCGCGCGAGAGCCACGCCGCGCTCCATCACCGCCGGAACGTCATGGATGACCCATTGCAGATTGGCGGGATAGTCCAGGACCGACTGGTAAGCGTAGTAGCTCACGCCAATGTGGCCACCCAATTCAAAAACGCCTGCCTTTCCCTGCCCGAACAACTGTTGCAGCCAGAACAGCACCGGATAGTCCGTGGGAAAGAGGTGTTTCATCCGGTCCCGGTACATCAGCGCGGAATCCGGATTGTCGTAACCCATGGGCCGGGTCGGAGGCGCCGAGGCGGCGGCGGCGTCGAACGTCTGGAACACGCCTCGAAACAGGTTTTCCGACGTATTGGTCGCGAAGCGCCGGTCGTAGCGCGAGGAGAGCCATTGGTGCAGCCCGGGCATGTTGCCGAGCCTGTCAACCAATCCGTGTGCGCGTGGCATCAACAGCATGCTGAATTCTCCTTCGTGCCGAGGCGAGTGGCTGAAGGGACATTCGCCCCGACCTCATCCGCAGCTTGTGCGCCTGCAAACCCTCCGCGATACTGCCCCGACCCGCTGTCGATGCGGCGCGCTGAGTGAGGTGCAGCTTAGCCGAATCAGGCTGTCGAACGACAAGCTCAGAGTCACGAAATCAGCGGCAGATCGCGCTTCATGGCCAACGATCGCTTCGCTCACTCCCCCACCAGCGCCCGCGCAAACGCCTTGGCGTCGAAGGTCTGCAGATCGTCCAGCCCTTCGCCCACGCCGATGAAGTACACCGGCACCGGCCGTTCGCGGGCGATGGCGGCGATGACGCCGCCCTTGGCGCTGCCGTCGAGTTTGGTGATGACCAGGCCGGTGAGACCGAGCGCGTCGTCGAAGGCGCGCACCTGCGCCAGAGCGTTCTGGCCATTGTTGGCGTCGATGACCAGCAGGATCTCATGCGGCGCGCCGTCCATGGCCTTGGCCACCACGCGTTTGATCTTTCTCAGCTCTTCCATCAGGTGCAGCTGGGTGGGCAGGCGACCCGCGGTGTCGACGATGACCACGTCCATCTCGCGCGCCTTGCCGGCACTGACCGCATCGAAGGCCACCGCCGCCGGATCGCCCCCGTCCTGCGAAATCACCTGCACCTGGTTGCGCTGCCCCCAGGCGACGAGCTGCTCACGCGCCGCGGCGCGGAATGTGTCGCCAGCAGCCAGCAGCACCTTTTCCTCAGCGCGCAGCAGATGCTGGGTGAGCTTGCCGATGGTGGTGGTCTTGCCCGCGCCGTTGACGCCCACCATCATCAGCACGGTGGGGCTTTGCCGCCCGATGTCCAGCGGCTTTTGCAGCGGGGCGAGCAGATCGGCCAGGGCATCGGCCAGCAGCACGCGCACCTGCGCAGGCGTCTCTGCGCGCGTGGCTTTGACGCGGCGGCGCAGGTCGGCCAGCAAGGCGGTGGTGGCCGGCATGCCGGCGTCGGCCATGATGAGGGCGGATTCGAGTTCCTCGTACAGCGCTTCGTCGATCTTGCTGCCGCCGAACAGCCCGCTGATGCCCGAGCCGGTTTTGCGCAAGCCGGAACGCAGGCGGGTGAACCAGCCGGAGGCCGGTTGTTCCTCGGCGACGAGGGTCACCTCCGGCGCCAACTCGGGTTCGGTGGGGGACAGGGCTTCGGACTCCGACTCAAGCAGTTCGATCGGCGCGGGCGTTGGTTGCACCGCAGGTTCGGCCACCGGCTCGGGCGCTGCGTCGGCTGGCACCTCGGGCGCAACGGGTTCTGGAGCGGATTTGCGTTTGAAAAAGCGGAACATGGGCGGTCAATCGAAAGAGGGGAGAAACTGCGGCGCACTGGGGTTTTTGATCACCTTCCCTACAATTTACCTGCCCATGAAAACCACATCCCCAAGCCGCCCCGCCAAAACCCCGCAACCCCGCTACCGCCATGCACACAGTGGCGAAGTCCGCATCATCGGCGGACTGTGGAAGCGCAGCAAACTCGCCGTCCCCGACCTTCCGGGTCTGCGCCCCACCCCCGACCGCGTGCGCGAAACGGTGTTCAACTGGCTCGGCCAGACGCTCGCCGGGCGCCGCGTGCTCGACCTGTTCG
>JBAUTC010000247.1:0-3495 GCA_049582025.1 Thiomonas sp. | reverse complement strand
ACACGGCCCTGCGCCGCTGGGGCGTCGCGTCCGACAACGCCGGTTGATCCGCCGCGCTCCTGCATCCGGCGCGACCCCGCGCAGCTGTCTCGTTGTGTTCTTGCGCGATCTCAGGAAAAACCCTAGGCGATGACCGTGCGTTTTCGCCTGCTTGCGACTGACACATCCGGATACCCGAATTATTAAGCGGCTCGGCTAATCTCTGCGGACCGGACGGTGGGTCCGGTGCGCTCATACCAAGGGCTGGCCGTCACAAGCGCGCCTCCCAAGTTCCGGAGACCGATCCAAATGTCTGTTCCCAAAAAACTGGGGCCGTTGCAGCTCATTCTGCTCGCGATTCCCTGCATCGCCGTCCTCATCATTCCCTACTTCAACAAGCTCGAGCCCAGCCTGTTCGGTCTCCCGTTTTTCTACTGGTGGCAACTGGTCTGGGTGCCGCTGTCCGGGGTATTCATCGCCATCGTTTACAAGATGGTCGTGCCGTCTGGAAGCGGGGACTGAAGCCATGAATGTGACTGCTACCGTTGTTTTTGTCGCGCTGTTCGTCGGCATCGCCGTCCTGGGTTTCGCCTCCGCGCACTGGCGCAAGGGGGACATGAACCATCTGCATGAATGGGGCCTGGGCGGCCGCCGCTTTGGCGCCTGGATCACCTGGTTCCTGATTGGCGGGGACCTGTATACCGCCTATACCTTCATCGCCGTGCCCGCGCTGGTGTTTGGCGCGGGGGCACTGGGTTTCTTTGCCTTGCCTTACACCGTGCTGATTTATCCGATGGTGTTCGCCATTCTGCCGCGCCTGTGGGTGGTGGCGAAGAAGCACAACTACATCACAGCCTCCGACTTTGTCGCCGGACGCTACAACAGTCCGTCATTGGCGCTGGCCGTTGCGGTCACCGGTATCGTCGGCACCATGCCGTATATCGCGCTGCAACTCGTCGGTATCCAGGTGGTAATTGGCGGGCTGGGTTTCTCCACGCAGGGTTTCATGGGGGACGTGCCGCTGATCATCGCCTTCGTCATCCTCGCGGCTTTCACCTATACCAGTGGTCTGCGGGCGCCGGCGTCGATTGCGGTGGTCAAGGATCTGCTGGTGTACATCACGGTGATCGCGCTGATGATCGTCGTGCCCTACAAGCTGGGCGGTTTCGGCCAGATCTTCGCTGCCATTCCGAAGGGGCATCTGTTGCTGCCCGCGGTGAAGGATGGCAACCTGGGACTGCAGTCGTTCTATCCCACGCTGGCATTCGGTTCTGCGCTGGCGCTGATGCTATACCCGCATGCAACCACGGCAGTGCTGGCGGCCAAAGGTCCCAACACCCTGCGCCGCAACTGGGTGTTCCTGCCGGCGTATTCGCTCATGCTCGGGCTGATCGCGCTGCTCGGCTATATGGCCTATGCCTCGGGCATTGCCAAGCTGCCTGATCTCGCTCCGTACTTCAAGCAGTATGGCCCGCAGTTCGCCATGCCGGGTCTGTTGTTGCATTACTTCCCGAGCTGGTTCGTCGGCGTGGGGTTTGCGGCGGTGGCCATCGGCGCGCTGGTGCCAGCTGCCATCATGTCGATCGCGGCGGCCAATCTGTTTACCCGCAATATCTACAAGCCGTTCATCAATCCCAACTGCACGCACAGCAAGGAAACTGACATTGCCAAGGTGGTGTCGCTGGTCGTCAAGTTCGGCGCACTGCTGTTCATCGTGTTCCTGCCGCTGACCTATGCCATTCAGTTGCAGCTGCTCGGCGGCATTCTGATCCTGCAGACCCTGCCGGCGATCGTCTGTGGCATCTACACGCGCTGGTTCGATGCCAAGGCGCTGCTGCTGGGTTGGGCCATGGGCCTGGCCTGGGGCATCTGGGCGGCATCCCTGTCCGGGTTCCACAAGTCCGGGTATGCGTTGCATGTCGGTGGCTGGATCATCCCGGCCTACATCGGCCTGTATGCGCTGGTTCTGAATTTCGCCGTGGCGATCATCGCGACTGTGGTCATCCGCGTGATGGGCATGTCGAATGACCAGGACGCAACGGTCGCGGCGGATTACGCCGGGTAAGTTTCTGCTCCCTGAAGATCGCGGGCGTAAGCCAACGCGACGATAGCGCCAAGGGCCGACAACAGTCGGCCCTTGGCTTTTGTATGCTGCAGGAATTTCCCGGAGAACGTGCATGCTGCTGACCGCCATTCTGCTGCTCATCGCTTCGCAACTGCCCATTGTCGCGGCGGGCGTGGCGAAGTCCGGCACCTTCCGCTCGAAGGAAAACCGCTACGACAACAACGAGCCCCGGCGATGGCTGGAGCGGCAGGCAGATCCGCGTCGGCGCCGGGCCCATGCCGCTCAGGAAAACAGCTTCGAAGCGTTGCCTTTTCTGTTTGCCGCCGCTTTGTTTGCCATTTATCTCAAGGCTCCACTCGAGCTGATCAACGGCTTGCTCATCGCCTGGGTCGTTCTGCGGGCGGGGTATCTTTGGTGCTACGTCACCAACAAGGCCTCGCTGCGCTCCAGCATCTGGGCGCTGGCCTTGTTTGTCAATTTCGCCCTGCTGTTTGCCCCGTTTTATGGATAAGAGCCCGACATCAGCGCAGCCGCGGCGCGGAGCACTCGACGGCTTGCGCGTGCTTGAACTTGGCAGCCTGATCGCCGGGCCGTTTGCCACGCGGATGATGGCCGAATTCGGCGCCGACGTGATCAAGATCGAATCGCCCGCGCGGGGAGACGATCCGGGCGGCGATCCGTTGCGCAGTTGGCGCAAACTGCACAAGGGAGAATCGTTGTGGTGGGCGGCGCAGGGGCGCAACAAGCGTTGCATCACCCTCAACCTCAAACATCCACAGGGGCGGGACATCGTGCTGCAGCTCGCTTCCCGGGCGGATGTGGTGGCGGAGAACATGCGCCCCGGCGCGCTGGAGAAGCTCGGCCTCGGATGGGACGATCTGCGCGAGTTCAATCCCAGCTTGGTGATGGTGCGCATCTCAGGATTTGGCCAGACCGGGCCGATGTGCATGCAGCCCGGCTTTGGCGCCATTGCAGAAGCCATGGGCGGCATGCGCTTTGTGACGGGCGACCCGGATCGACCGCCCATGCGCGCCAATCTGTCGCTGGGTGATTCCATCGCCGCGCTCCACGCCACCATGGGCGCGCTCATGGCTCTGCGCCATCGCGATGCCACCGGTGGCCGCTGGAATGGGCAGACTGGCGGTCAAGGGCAGGTGGTGGACGTGGCGCTGACCGAGAGCGTGTTCAATCTGCTGGAAAGTACGCTGATGGAATACAGCTACGACGGCACGGTACGCCAGCGTACCGGCACCAGCATTCCGGGCATCACGCCGTCGAATGTCTATCGCAGCAAGGGCGGCGAATGGGTGCAGATCTCCGGCAATGGCGACGCGATTTTCAAGCGCCTGATGCTGGCCATCGGACGTGCCGACATGGCGGACGATCCGGACCTGGCGCGCAACCCGGGCCGCATCGCGCGTGCGGACGAGATCGACGCCGCCATCCAGGCC
>JBAUTC010000246.1:0-1923 GCA_049582025.1 Thiomonas sp. | reverse complement strand
GCATTGGATCCTGCCATGAAATGGCCGACAGGATGCGCGGCAATCTGGTCTGTTGCCGCGCACGGGGCGTGCGCCGCACGAAGTCGACAGGACATACGCGCCAACTCTGACCGGATTATGGCCGGGTCAGGGCAAGGGCGGCGAGGTGACTCACTTTCTCCTCGGCACCAAACCAGCGGCTCGCGCAGACGCCTGCGCTAGAGGCATCAAGAGGCGCCGAATACCATGCCCACGCCGGCAGTGATCGCCATCGCCAGGGCACCCCAGAGGGTCACGCGCACGACGCCGCGCGTGATGTTTGCGCCGCCCGTGTAGGCAGCAAGTCCGCCAAGAATGGCGAGGAACACGAGCGACGTTGCGCTGACGATCCACGAGAGATGCTGGCCAGGCACCACCACTGCGGCCAGCAGCGGCAGCGCCGCCCCCACGGTGAACGACAGCGCCGAGGTAAACGCCGCCTGCAGGGGATTGGCGCTGGCCACTTCGGAAATGCCGAGTTCGTCACGGGTGTGCGCGCCCAGTGCATCCTTGGCCATGAGTTGTACGGCCACTTTCTGCGCAAGGTCGGGGTCGAGGCCGCGCTCGACGTAGATTTTCGCCAGTTCAGCATGCTCGCGAGCCCCGTCGGTGGCCAATTCCTGGCGCTCGCGCGCGATGTCGGCCTGCTCGGTGTCGGATTGGGAACTCACCGAGACGTACTCGCCTGCAGCCATCGACATTGCGCCAGCCACCAGCCCGGCGACTCCAGCCACGATCACCCCGCCATGCGTCGCGCTGGAAGCAGCGACGCCGACGATCAGGCTGGCAGTGGAAACGATGCCGTCGTTGGCGCCGAGCACCGCAGCGCGCAGCCAGCCGATGTGCTGGGTGCGGTGGTTTTCCACATGGAGTCGGGACATGGCGATGATGGAGAAGAGCGCTGGGTAAATGGAAACGGAGCCACTGTCATGCGATGTTACGCGACAGGTGGCGCGCGCGACCTCACCAGATCAGGCATTTTCGTCAGACGCCTCTCGCCCGGATGGATGAAAGGCGCGCGGTCCCGTCAGCCACCGATCCACTCCTCGACCTGGGCGCGGCTGGGAATGCCGCCGGCGTGCACGACCTTGCCGTCGATGACGACTCCAGGCGTGCTCATCACGCCGTACTTCATGATTGAGGGGATGTCCTCGACCTTCTCAACCTGGGCTTGCACGCCCTTGGCCTTGACGACGTCTTCAACCAGTTTTTGCGTGGCCTTGCAGCTGGCACAACCCGTGCCGAGGATTTTGATGTTGGTCATGTTGATGATCTCCGTTTGATGATGAATCGGGGTTGACTTCTTACACGCCGACCAAAGTATCGACGGCAAACCTGGCGTGGCCAATGATCTTGTCGGCCATCGCTCGTCCTTTTGCTGGTCGCGGGCGCGCGGGCCATGGCGGCTCGAAGCAGTAAAACATTTCAGCAGCAGCCCTTACCCGGGGCGTTACTGCCGCAGGCATTCGCCGCTTCCCTGAATCCCAGCGCCTTGAACACCGTGGCCGCCGGGCAGAAACCGGTGAAACCCATCTGGAACAGGTTGATCTGGCCGCCGATTTGCGCCAGCACCAGGCTGAGCAGCACGGCAAATCCGGCCAGGATGCTCACCATTCGATTGACAGTCATGAAAATCTCCTTGAGTTGCGGATGGACGGAAAACGATGTGAGACTGCGCGTCACATCACCGCGTTGAACACATAGCCCACGACGATGATGCCTGCGGCAACGACGCCAGCGAACAGCGCGATCAGCTTGGGTTTCATCACCTTTTTCAGGATCATGAATTCCGGGAACGACAAGGCGGTGACGGCCATCATGAATGCCAGCGTTGCGCCCAAAGCGGCACCTTTGCCGAGCAGCGCCTGCACCACCGGGATGATCCCTGCAGCGTTGGAGTACATC
>JBAUTC010000245.1:0-3168 GCA_049582025.1 Thiomonas sp. | reverse complement strand
GGCGTTTTTGGCGAAATCCAGCTTGCCGGGCTGATCGAGCAGGTGTTCACGCCGGATCAATACGGCGTCAATGTGGAAACCGTGCCCGGCAGCAACGCCCGCGTGGAATACGCTATCCGCCTGCCCGGCAAGGGTGACGGTCCGGTGTGGCTACCCATCGATGCCAAGTTCCCGCGCGAAGACTACGAGCGCCTGCTTGACGCGCAGGAGCACGCCGACAAGGCCGCCGCCGACGCTGCTGCCAAGGCGCTGGAAGTGCGCCTGCGCGAAGAGGCCAAGACCATCCAGACCAAGTACATTGCAGCTCCCCACACCAGCGACTTCGGCATCCTTTTTCTTCCCACCGAGGGGCTGTACGCGGAAGCGCTGCGACGTCCGGGTCTGGTGGAGGCGCTGCAGCGCGAGCACCGCGTCATGCTGGCCGGACCGACCACGCTGCTGGCGCTGCTCAATAGTCTGCACATGGGATTTCGCACCCTGGCACTCGAGCAACGTTCCACGGAGGTCTGGAAGGTGCTCGGCGCAGTGAAGACGGAATTCACGAAATTCGGCGACGTTCTTGCGAAAACGCGCAAAAAGCTCGACGAAGCGAGCAATACCATTGGTGCGGCGGAAACACGCACCCGTGCCATGACGCGTCAGCTCAAGCAGGTCGAGGCGCTGCCTGCCGATCAGACCCAAACTCTGCTGGGTTTGACCGAGGTTGACGCCGACGATCCCGAAGAGGCGCTATAAAGAGCCATTTTTGCCGCGCATTCCGAGCGGCCCAATGAGAATCGAAAGCACCATGCAAGCACAAGACATCAGCCTCGACGTTCTGGCAGAAAAATACGCCAAGGGCGACGAGCGCACCATTTCCGATCTGCACACCCGCGTTGCCCGTGCCCTGGCGGTGGAAGAGGCCGACCCGGCAAGTAGCGAGGCGCTATTCCGGCAGGCGCTTGAAGACGGTTTCGTTCCCGCGGGCCGCATCATGTCGGCGGCGGGCACGGACATCCAGGCCACGCTGATCAACTGCTTCGTCCAGCCGGTGGGCGATTCCGTGTCGGATCACAAGGACGGCAAGCCGAGCATCTACAAGGCGCTGGCTCAGGCGGCGGAAACCATGCGCCGCGGCGGCGGCGTGGGCTATGACTTTTCGCGGATCCGCCCGACGGGTGCGCATGTGGGCGGCACGCACAGCCGCGCCAGCGGGCCGCTGTCGTTCATGCGCGTATTTGACGCTTCATGCGAAACCGTCGAATCCGCAGGTAGCCGGCGCGGCGCGCAAATGGGCGTGCTGCGCATCGACCACCCGGACATCGAAGCCTTCATCCACGCCAAGGACGGCGGGGCGTTCAAGAACTTCAACCTCTCTGTCGGCGTGAGCGCTGCCTTCATGCAGGCCGTGGAGGCAGATACCGAGGTCGATCTGGTGCACAAGGCCCAGCCGGGCGACGACCAACTCGCCGAAGGCGCGCACCAGCGGGCCGACGGCGAGTGGGTGTACCGCACCGTGCGTGCGCGGGATCTGTGGGACCAGATCATGCAGTCCACCTACGACCACGCCGAACCGGGCATTCTGTTCCTCGACACCGCCAACCGCGACAACAACCTCTATTACTGCGAAACTTTCGAGGCCACCAATCCCTGCGCCGAAGAATTCCTGCCCGACTACGGCTGCTGCTGCCTGGGCTCGATCAACCTCACCCGTTTCGTGCGCGCCCCTTTCACGCCGCAGGCGCGGTTCGATACCGAAGGTTTCCAGGCCGTCACCCGCACGGCGGTGCGCATGCTCGACAACGTGCTCGACGTGACCTACTGGCCGCTAGCCGAGCAGCACGAGGAGGCACAGAACAAGCGCCGCGTCGGCCTAGGCTTTCTCGGCCTGGGCGACACCTGCGTGATGCTCGGTCTGCGTTACGACAGCGAGGATGCGCGCCGCTTCGCCGCCGACATGGCCTGCACCCTGCGCGACGCTGCCTATCGCGCCTCGGTCGAACTGGCCAAGGAAAAGGGCGCCTTCCCCCTGTTCGATGCGCAGAAGTATCTGGACAGCGGCTTTGCCAAACGCCTGCCGGACGACATCCGTGCCGACATCGCAGCGCACGGCATCCGCAACTCGCACCTGCTGGCAGTGGCGCCTACCGGCACCATCAGTCTTGCCTTCGCCGACAACGCCAGCAACGGTATCGAGCCCGCGTTCTCCTGGGTGTACACCCGCAAGAAGCGCATGGCCGACAACACCACGCGCGACTACGAAGTGGCCGACCACGCCTGGCGCCTGTACCGCAGCATGGGCCACGACATGGATCAGCTGCCGCCCGCCTTCGTCACCGCGCTGGAAATGAGTGCGCACGACCACATGCAGATGCTCGCCGTGGTCCAGCCCTTCATCGACACCAGCATCAGCAAGACCGTCAATGTCCCAGCCGATTACCCCTTTGAAGACTTCAAGGACCTCTACCTCGAAGCGTGGAAGGCCGGACTCAAGGGCTTGGCTACGTATCGCCCCAACGCCGTGCTCGGCGCCGTGCTGCAAGCTGCGTCCACGGCAGCTGTGCCCACAACCGTGACGTCCTCTGCTGCGGCAAGCGACATCGACCCGGTCACCCGCCGCATCGAGGGCCGCCCCTCCGGCGACCTGCAGGCCGTCACCAGCAAGATTAGCTACATGACCTCCGAGGGGCAGAAGACGGTTTACCTCTCGGTCTCCTTTGCCGAAGTGGAAGGCCGCGTGAACGGCGAAGCGGTGCGCATCGAGCGCCCCATCGAGTTTTTCATGCCTGCGGGCCAACGCGACGAAGGCCAGCAGTGGATCGCTTCCAATATGCGCCTGCTGTCGCTGGTGGCGCGCTCCGGCGGCTCTATTGCCAAGAGCCTGCAGAACATGCGCGAAGTGGTGTGGGACAAAGGCTCGGTGCGCTGTGGCGAAGTGATCAAGAGCGACGGCAGCCGCGCGCCGCGCTTCCACCAGTCCGAGGTGGCCACCATCGCTTACGCCCTGCAGGAAGTGCTACGCCGCCGCGGGTTTCTGGACGCCTCCGGGCGCGAACAATCGCTGCTTTCACTCGCCCAGCGTGCCCACGTTCCCGAAGCCCTACGCATCGACCTCGAATCCGCCGCCGCAGCGCCGGAGCTGCTCCCCGGCGGCCGCATCTGCCCCGAATGCGGCGGTCCATTCCTGCG
>JBAUTC010000244.1:0-4545 GCA_049582025.1 Thiomonas sp. | reverse complement strand
GATTGGCCGCTTATGGCGCCGCCTGGCTGGTGGCGGTGATGGTGCTGTGGTGGCGGCTGGCCCGGCATCAGGACGATGCGCAGTGGCGCAATGCCGGCGTCCTGCTGGCGGAGCTGCTGGCACTGGGCACGGCGGGCGTGGTTCTGCCCGCGATCGCCCTGCCCTGGCCGCTCGGGCTGGGGCTGGCTGCTGCCTTGTTCGCCGCCGGTGTCTGGGCCCTGCTGCGCTTCGATCCGCTGGGGCAACTGGTGCGGGATCGGTACACTTCCCGTCGATTGCGACGCGCCGTTTGATTCATTTCTGCCCGATGGACTTCATTCAAATCACCAACGATCCTGATTTTGCCGCGTTTGCCGCGCGCAGCGGCGTGGCCCGCCTGATGGTCGATCTGGAACGCCACGGCAAACAGGCACGGCAGGGCGGCTTGGGAACGTTCATCTCCGACCATGTCCCGCAAGACGTGGCGCGGGTGCGCCACGCTGCGCCTCAGACCGAGTTGATCGTGCGGGTGAACCCGCTGCACGCCGGGAGCGCTGCAGAAATCGATCAAGCCATCGCCGATGGCGCCAGCCATCTCATGCTGCCGATGTTCCGCGGCGCCGATACGGTCGCGCAGTTCGTGTCACTCGTCGCGGGCCGCGCCCGCACCATCGCCCTGCTGGAAACCGGCGATGCGCTGGCCAGCGTGTCACAGTGGGCAGGGCAGGACGGGCTGCATGAAATCTATGTCGGCCTCAATGACCTGCACCGCGAACTGAATATGCGCTTCATGTTCGAGCCGCTGGCCGCCGGTGTGGTCGATCTGGTCGCGTCCGTGGCGAGGCACCGGGAAAAGCGCTTCGGCTTTGGCGGCATCGCCCGGCTGGACGAAGGTCTGCTGCCCGGGCGCGTGGTGCTGGGCGAACACCTGCGGCTGGGGTCGAGCAGCGTGATTCTGTCGCGCACCTTCAACCGCGAGCGCATCGAAGCCCCGGAGTCGGACTGGCGCGCCATTTACGCCGCGGAAATCGACCGTCTGCATCACGCCACGCAGGTATTGGCAAAACGTGATGCAGCGGAAATCGAAAACGACCGCCTGCTGGCCGTCGATCTGATCACCCGCGTGGCACAGACCCTCTCCCCTGCAACTGCAACGCGCTGATCCTCCGTGGCCAAACGCCTGTTCGATATCGTGCTGGCCTTGCTGGCGCTGCTGCTGCTTTCGCCCCTGATGTTCACCGCCGCCCTGGCCGTCTGGCTGGATTCCGGCAGGCCGGTGCTGTTCGCGCAGGAGCGCGTGGGGCGCGGCACGCAACCGTTCCGGCTGTTCAAGTTTCGCAGCATGGTGATCGATGCCGCACAGCGCGGCTCGCACAGCACCGCGCAGAACGACCCCCGCATCACCCGTGTGGGCCGCATCCTGCGCCGCACCAGTGTGGACGAGCTGCCGCAGCTCATCAATGTGCTGCGCGGCGACATGAGCCTGGTCGGCCCGCGCCCGGACGTGCCCGCGCAGCGTGGCAATTACACCGCCGAGCAATGGGCGCAACGCCACCGCGTGCGCCCCGGCATCACCGGGCTGGCGCAGGCCCTGTACCGCTCACGCGCCACGCCGCAGCAACGTCTGCAGGCCGATCTCGACTACGCCGGGCATCACGGCCTGCTGGTCGATCTGCGCATCATCGGTCTGACCGTGGTGCAATTGTTCAAACGCAGCGCAAACTGATGCGCCCACCCCGATGTCCTTCGCTTCGCTTGGCTTCCCCCTCAAGGGGCGAGTGTCCTGGGAGACAAGCGCGACAATTCGCCCATGTGTGGAATTTACGGATTTTTTGATCGTTCGGGTCGCAGCCCCGGCGCCGAAGCGCTGGCGGCAATGGACACCAGCCTCATTCACCGTGGGCCGGATGACAGCGGCGCGTTCAACGCGCCGGGCGTGGCCATTGGCAACCGGCGGCTGTCCATCATCGACATCGGCGGCGGCCATCAGCCCTTTGTCAGTGACGACGGCAAGATCGCCCTGGTGCAGAACGGCGAGATTTTCAACCATGTGGAACTGCGCGCCGAACTGCAGCGCCAGGGCGCACAGTTCGCCACCGACCACAGCGACACCGAAGTCCTTCTGCGCCTGTACGAACACGAAGGACTGGATGGCCTGCACAAGCTCAACGGCATGTTCGCCATCGCCATCTGGGATGGACGCGCGGGTACGGAGGCGCCTGTCCTTCATCTCGTGCGCGACCGCATCGGCATCAAGCCGCTGTTCGTGCAGGACGACGGCAGCCGCGTGCTCTTCGGCTCCGAGATCAAGGCCATTCTCGCCGCCCAACCGGACAAGCCCACGCTCGACCTGCCCGCGCTGCAGCACTACCTCGCCTACAACTATGTGCCGCCGCCCTTCACCCTGTTTGCGGGTATCCGCCATGTGATGCCGGGCACGGTGCTCACCGTCACCGCCGACGGGAGCACCACACAGCGCTGGTGGAATCTGGCCGACCAGAAGCCCGCGCTGCAGGGATTCGCCATCTGGCAGGAGGAATTCCTCGCCATGCTCGACGACGCCGTGCGCCTGCGGCTGCGCGCCGACGTGCCCTTTGGCGCCTTTCTTTCCGGCGGAGTCGATTCCAGCACCGTGGTGGCGCTGATGGCCAAGCATGTGCGCGAGCCCACACGCACCTTCTGCATCGGCTTTCCCGATCCGCGCTTCGACGAATCGCCCTACGCCCGCGAGGCCGCGCAACGCTTCGGCGCCACGCACAGCGAACGCATCGTGCAGCCGGACATGCTCGACGACTGGGCGAACGTGCTGTGGCATTGCGACCAGCCGCATGGCGATGCGTCGTTCATGCCCACGCTCGAGGTCTCGCGCCTGGCAGTTGGTCTTGGCCCCCACGCTTCGCAGGCCCCCGCGGGGGCTGCCATCGCCTTGGGACGGCCCCGCGGCGATGGTGTCAAAGTCGTGCTCACCGGCGACGGCGGAGACGAGCTGTTCGCGGGCTACGACAAATACGCCAGCTTCATGGCCGACCCCGCGCTGCGCGATCTGCCCGCTGCCGACTTCGCCCGTCACTATGTCGAACACACCGGCCTGTTCGGCGCCGACGCCCGCGCCGCGCTGTTCCAGCCGTGGTTGCGCCAACGCCTGGCCGACGTGGACAGCGTGCGCGACGTGGCCGCGCCCTGGTTCGAGCAGGCAGAGCATTTCGACCGCGTCAACCAGATGTTGTATCTGGACATGATGTTGCTGCTGCCCGGCAACAATCTGGTCAAGCCCGACCGCATGGGCATGGCGGTGTCGCTCGAAGCGCGCACACCCTTCCTCGACTGGCGCATGATGGAATTCGCCTTCCGCGCCACCGGCGACACCAAGCTGAAGGATGGCGACAAGAAGCACTGGTTCAAACGCGCGGTCGAGCCGCTGATCGGCGCCGATCTGGCGCACCGCAAGAAGCAGATGTTCACCGTGCCCATCGGCGACTGGTTCCGCGGCGCACGCCGGCAATGGCTGCACGACCTCCTGTTCGCACCAAACGCCCTCGGCGCGCAGTTGTTCGACATGACGCAGGTGCGCAAGCTGTTCGACGACCACGCCAGCGGCGCCGCCAACCACACCCGTGAACTGCGCGCCCTGGCCGCGCTGGAGTTGTGGGCGCAGCAGTTTCAGCCCGCGCTGCCGTCGGCATGACAACCAAATACGCGCCCCGCATCCTCGCCGTGGCCTACGGCGGCGGGCATATCGCCATGATGTTGCCCGTGCTGCACGCCCTGCGCGCACGCCTGCCGGATGCCCAAATCACCCTGCTGGCGCTGACCACCGCCGCCCGCGCCGCGCGCGACGTCGGCGAGAGCCCGCTGGGCTACGCCGACCTGCTGCATCTGCTCTCGCCCGAAGAGCAGGCGCAGGCGCTGGAGCTGGGCCGTACCCTGCAACCCGGCAACACCCATCCCGACATTCCAGAGGCCGAGACCGTGGCCTACCTGGGCATCAACGCCTGGGACCTGCAGCAGCAACTGGGTGCGCAGGCGGCGCAGACCCTGCTGACCGCGAAGGGTCGCCACGGTTTCCATCCCCTGCTTTTTTTCCGCCGCGTGCTCGCCCACCTGCGGCCTGATCTGGTGCTGGTGACCAATTCCCCGCGCAGCGAACAGGCCGTGGTCGATGCCGCCACTGAAGCGGGCATCCCCAGCCTGGCCATGCTCGATCTGTTCGGTCTGCCCGGCGACGCCTTCGCCGCCCGCACCCGTTACCCCAGCCGCGTCTGCGTGCTGTCCGATGTCGTGCGCGACAACCTCATCGCAGCCGGCTGGCCAAGCGACAGAATCGCCGTCACCGGCAACCCGGCGTTCGATGCCCTCAACGCCCCGCAGACGCGCGCGCAAGGTGCCGTTCTGCGCACGCGTCTGGCGGACGCGGACCAACGCCTCATCCTGCTCGCGCTGCAACCCGAACCCGCCACGCACCCCGCAGCGCCGGGACGCGTCGGCGACCCCGCGCTGCCCGGGCGCATCCTGCAGGCGAGCATCGACTGCGTCCACCGGCACCCGGACTGTAGGCTCGTCGTGCGC
>JBAUTC010000243.1:0-12209 GCA_049582025.1 Thiomonas sp. | reverse complement strand
TAGAGAGAAATTCAGGAAGCGCTGGAAGACGGCAATTCGGCGAGCCGGGCGATCTGATCGACCGACTGGCCGGATAAGGCGCGCTGAATGCTGCGGTTCATGCGACGCTCGGCAAAGGCGTCGGTCTGTCGGGTCAGTGCGTCGGTGGCGTTGCGGACCTGGTCGATGTCGCCGTCCTGCTCGGCCTGCGCCAAGGCTGTCATTCCGGCATGGATCCGCGCGACTTCTTCGGGGCTGAGCAGGTCACGATCAAGTTGCATGGCGGTGCGCGTCGCGGCCAGCAGCGCCTGGGCGTCGACCCGGGCCTCCTGCAACATGCGCGCGACGCGGTCGTCCTGCGCATGGGCGAAGCTGTCTTGCAGCATCTGCGCGATCTGCGCATCGTCCAGCCCGTAGGCTGGTTTGACCTGCACCTGCGCCTGCACCCCGGTGGTGAGCTCCTGCGCGCTGACTTCAAGCAGGCCATCGGCATCGACGGCAAAGATCACACGGATGCGCGCTGCCCCCGCCACCATGGGGGGAATGCCGTGTAGCTCGAAGCGCGCCAGCGAGCGGCAGTCGCTCACCAGTTCGCGCTCGCCCTGCACCACGTGGATCGCCATCGCGGTCTGACCGTCGCGGAAGGTGGTGAAGTCTTGCGAGCGAGCCTGGGGAATGGTGCTGTTGCGCGGCAGGATGTGTTCGACCAGGCCGCCCATGGTTTCAACGCCCAGCGACAGGGCAATGACGTCGAGCAGCAGCACGTCGTCCGCCCCGGCGTTACCCGCCAGGGCATTCGCCTGGATGGCCGCGCCCAAAGCCACCACTTGATCAGGATCGAGGTCGGTGAGCGGCGCTTTTCCCATGGCGCGCGTCACGGCGGTGCGGATCATGGGCATGCGCGTCGCGCCGCCCACGAGCACCACGCCCTGCACCTCGGCAGTCTGCAGTTGGGCGTCGCTCAGCGCATGGCGCAACAGCACCAATGTGCGCTGCACGAGGTCGGTGCTCGCCTGCTCGAAATCGGCGCGCCGCACCGTGCCCGTCCGCTGGCTTCCATCCGGCAATGGCACGGCATAGTCCGTGGCTTCCGCATCGCTCAACGCTTCCTTTGCGCGGCGCGCGGCCATGCGCCATTGGCGTTGCAGGCTGGATGTCAGTTGGGGTTCGCCAGCCTGCGCGTACATGATGGACAGGAGGCGCTGATCGAAGTCGTCGCCGCCCAGGGCAGTGTCGCCGCTGGTGGCCACCACCTCGAATACGCCCTTGGTCAGCCGCAAGACCGACAGATCAAAGGTGCCGCCGCCGAGGTCGTAAATCACGTACAGGCCCTCGGCTCCATGGTCAAGGCCATATGCCAGCGCGGCGGCGGTCGGCTCATTGATCAATCGCAGCACGTGCAAACCGGCAAGCTGCGCTGCGTCTTTGGTGGCCTGGCGCTGGGCGTCGTCGAAATAGGCGGGGACGGTAATCACCGCACCAACTAGTTCGCCGCCCAGCGTGTCTTCCGCACGCCAGCGCAACACCCGCAGGATGTCGGCGGACACCTGCATCGGCGTCATCTCGCCCGCAGCGGTCTGGAAGCGGACGACGCGCGCATCGTCTGCAATGCGGTAGTGCTCCAGCGCATTGGCGGGCAGGTCAGCGGGACTGCGGCCCATGAACCGCTTGACCGAGACGATGGTGCTGGCCGGGTCGAGCGCCTGCTCTTCACGTGCGCGCAGCCCCACTTCAGCGCGGCCATCGACCTGATAGTGCACGACGGAAGGAAGCAGCACCTGGCCTTGCGCATCCGGCAGGCATTCGGGCGTTCCACTGCGCACGGCCGCGACGAGGGAATGCGTGGTGCCCAGATCAATGCCAACGGCTCGACGGTGCTGATGCGGATCGGGCGATTGTCCGGGTTCGGAGATTTGCAGCAGGGCCATGAGAACAGAAGGGTTGTCGCGTCAGCCGTGGCGTCTGGCAACCAGACTGCCGGGCTTGCCGCGGGTTGATCAGTGCGATATCAATCGGGGGGTTGAGACAAGGCGTCTGCGGTGCGGCGCAGCTCGTCGATGAAGCGGTCCAAGAACAGCAGCGCCCGCACCTGCTCCGCGGCTGCCTGGGGAGCGTTGTCCACGTCGAGCGCCTGGCCAATGGCGGCTATGCGTTGCGCGCGCTGCGCCTGTACTTCAGTACGCAAGGCCTGCAAGCCGTCAATATCCGCCGCATCGCGCAGCTCGTCGAGGGCTTCGCGCCATTGCATCTGCTGCATCAAGAAGTTGGCAGGCATGGCCGTGTTGTTCTCGGCCTGCACCGGCGCGCCGCGCCGCTCGCACAAATAAGCTGCGCGCTGGACCGGGTTCTTGAGAGCAAGGTAGGCCGCGTTGGCCTGTGCCGCCCATTGCATGGCCAGACGCTTGTCGCGGTCGGATCCGGCGGCAAAGCGATCTGGATGAACCTGCGACTGCACGGCCAGTCGGGCCCGTTCGAGCTGCGCCATGTCGAGTGAAAACACCTCTGGCAAGCCGAACAGCGCGAAATGCGACTGGGATGAATCCATCAAGACATCAGCATGGCGCCTGGAAGTCGGGCCACTCAAACGCGAAACGACTCGCCACAACCGCAGCGGTCTTTCTCGTTGGGGTTGTTGAACTGGAAGCCTTCGTTCAGGCCCTGTCGCACGAAATCGAGTTCAGTGCCATCGACATACGCCAGACTTTTTGGATCGACCAGAATTTTGACGCCATGGCTCTCGAATGCGAGATCTTCCGACGCCTCCTGATCGACGAATTCAAGCTTGTATGCCATCCCCGAACAGCCCGTGGTCTTCACCCCGAGGCGCACGCCGACACCTGTGCCGCGCTTGGCGAGATGGCGCTGCACCTGTTGCGCAGCGCGTTCGGTCAAAGTGACTGTCATCGTCGTGTTTCCGTAGGTGGGCTGTCAGGCGCTCTGCGCTTCGGCGGTGCGTTGCACCTGCGCAGAGGTCGGTTCATGCCGCTGCTGATAATCGCTCACCGCCGCCTTGATGGCGTCTTCCGCCAGGATGGAGCAGTGAATTTTCACCGGAGGCAGCGCCAGCTCTTCAGCAATCTGGCTGTTGCGTATCTCCAGCGCCTGATCCAGCGTCTTGCCCTTCACCCATTCCGTCACCAGGGAGGACGAGGCGATGGCCGAACCGCAGCCGTAGGTCTTGAAGCGGGCGTCTTCAATCACACCTTGATCATTCACCCGGATTTGCAGCTTCATCACATCGCCGCAAGCCGGTGCACCCACCATGCCGGTCCCGACCTGAGGGTCGTCCTTGGCAAAGGAGCCGACGTTACGCGGATTTTCGTAATGATCCACAACCTTGTCGCTGTAAGCCATGATGTTGTCCTCCTCGTTGCGTCCACCGAACCCGGCGAACGACAGATGCGTTAATTCCGATCAGTATTGTCGGCTATTTGCACAACCCTGATGCGGGAAGGTCAATGTGCCGCCCACTGGATGGTGCTGATGTCGATTCCTTCCTTGTACATGTCCCACAGCGGCGACAGATCGCGCAGCTTGGCCACGCTGTCGCGCAGCTGGCGCACGGCGGAATCGATCTCTTCTTCCGTGGTGTAGCGACCGATGGTCATGCGCAGCGAGGAATGCGCCAGTTCGTCGCTGCGGCCCAGGGCGCGCAGCACATAAGACGG
Source organism: Thiomonas sp. (assembly GCA_049582025.1). Lineage (GTDB taxonomy): Bacteria > Pseudomonadota > Gammaproteobacteria > Burkholderiales > Burkholderiaceae_C > Thiomonas. The sequence goes on along the minus strand of JBAUTC010000243.1, from coordinate 8,562 downwards.
CTCCAGGCTGGCCGAGGTGCAGGCCGATCCGCTGGATACCGCAATTCCCTTGATCGCCATGATGAGCGACTCACCTTCGACATAGTTGAAACTGATGTTGAGGTTGTGCGGCACACGGCGCTCCACGTCGCCGTTGATGTAAACCTCTTCAATATCCTTCAGCCCGTCGAGCAGGCGCTGCTGCAGCATGCGCGCGCGCTCGATGCCCGCCCCCATTTCGGCTTTGGCGATGCGAAAAGCCTCGCCCATGCCAACGATCTGGTGCGTGGGCAATGTGCCCGAGCGCAGTCCGCGCTCATGTCCGCCTCCATGCATTTGGGGAATGAGGCGGACACGTGGTTTGCGCCGCACGTACAAGGCGCCGATGCCCTTGGGGCCATAGGTCTTGTGCGATGCCAGGCTCATCAGATCGACCGGCCAGGCCTGCATGTCGATGGTCATCTTGCCCGTGGCTTGTGCCGCATCGACATGGAAGATGATGCCGCGCTCACGACAGATGCGACCGATTTCCGGAATATCCTGAATCACGCCGATTTCGTTGTTCACCAGCATGACGGACACCAGAATGGTGTCGGGTCGCAGCGCGGCCTTGAACGCATCGAGATCGAGCAGGCCGTTGGGCTGTACCTCGAGGTAGGTCGCATCAAAGCCTCGGCGCTCCATTTCCCGCACTGTATCGAGCACGGCCTTGTGCTCGGTCTTCACGGTGACGATGTGCTTGCCCTTGCCCTGATAGAACTCCGCAGCGCCCTTGATGGCGAGGTTGTTCGACTCCGTCGCCCCGGACGTCCAGATGATTTCCTTGGGATCGGCGTTGATCAGCGCGGCCACCTGCTCACGCGCCTTTTCCACCGCCGCCTCAGCTTCCCAGCCCCAGGCATGGCTGCGAGACGCCGGATTGCCGAAATGCTCGCGCAACCAAGGAATCATTGCATCGACCACGCGCGGGTCCACGGGCGTGGTCGCGGCGTAGTCCAAATAAATCGGCAGGTGGGGAGTGGTGGACATGATGTGAATGCTCAGGGAACGGTTTTTCTGTCAAACACAGACCCGGCGCCATGCGCCGAGCCCGCAGAACGATCTTGAGACAGCCGGACGTCAGCCCAGCGTCTGCGCCAGGTTGAACACGGAGTTCGGCGCCTTGACCTTGATCGGCTTGGCCGTCACCGGCAGGGGCGACACGGGCTTGCGGGTCACCGCCACCTCTTCCACCGTCATGCCCTTGGCGAGGTTTTCCTCCACCAGCCCCTTGAGGTTGACCGAGTCGAGGAACTCCACCATCCTGGCGTTGAGCTGCGCCCACAGGTCGTGGGTCATGCAGGGGCCGCTGTCCTCGCCATGGCAGTTTTCCTTGCCCCCGCATTGCGTGGCGTCCAGCGGCTCATCCACCGCAATGATGATGTCGGCGATGCTGATCTCTTCCGACTTGCGCGACAGGGTGTAGCCGCCGCCAGGTCCGCGCACGGAGTCCACCAGTTCATGGCGGCGCAGCTTGCCGAAAAGCTGCTCGAGGTATGACAGCGAAATATGCTGGCGCTGGCTGATGCCGGCCAGCGTTACGGGGCCAAGATGTTGACGCATGGCAACGTCAATCATGGCGGTCACGGCAAAACGTCCTTTGGTGGTCAGTCGCATGGCGGCTCTCCTCAACATGAATGGCGGCGGCCAGTTGCAAGGTCTTGGGCGTATGCCTTAAAAAAGGCTTGCGGCAGACATCACACAGTGCCGGAATGAAAATACCCGACGAATATGAAGGGCCAATTCTACAAATCCCGATCGTTTTCGTCAACAAATCAGATTTTTCCGCCACGTCAAAGTTCCCTGTCCGCGCCGGGAAATTTTCGGCGACTCCAAAGTCGGCATTCCAGACGCCTGGTTTATGCTTGTCCTCAAATCAATCTACCGAATAGATCAAAACCATGCGACTGACCCTGCGGCAAATGGAAGTGCTGGTTGAAATTGCGCACAGCCGCAGCGCCACGGCTGCCGGCGGCACACTGGCGATGTCGCAATCGGCGGTCAGCGCCGCCTTGGCCGAATTGGAAACACAACTTGGCGAGCGCGTGTTCGACCGCGTGGGCAAACGCCTGGTCCTCAATGATTCGGGCCGCCTGCTGCTCCCCCGCGCCATGGCCATTCTTGATCAGACCCGCGGCATCGAGGCCCTGTTCAGTGCGGGCGCTGCCGCGTTGCGGATCGGCGCCAGCAGCACGGTGGGCAATGCCATCCTGCCTGACATCATGGCTGCCTTCTGTCGCGACTTTCCGGCCGCGGAGTTCTGCCTGCGGGTCGGAAACACGCAAGCGATCGCCGAGGCCGTAGCGCAGTTCGAGGTGGATCTCGGTCTGGTGGAAGGTGCCTGTCACCGCGATGATCTGGCCATTCTGCCCTGGCTGGAGGACACGCTGATCGTGGTGTGCGCACCCGACAGCCCCCTGGCCGGACACGAGGTCAGCCTGGATGAGCTGCGTGCAGCCCGCTGGCTGCTGCGCGAGCCGGGCTCGGGCACGCGCGAAACGGTCGAAGCACTATTGCTTGAACACTTGCACGGTTTTGAACACGCGATGGTGCTTGGGAGTTCCGAATCGATCCGGGCCGCAGCCATTGCGGGGTTGGGTCTGACCTGCATGCCGCGTCGCCTGGTGCGGGATGCACTGGAGCGCGGTCGCCTCGTCACGGTACGCAGCCCACTCCCGGCAATGCAGCGCACCCTCTACATCATTCACCATCAGAAAAAAACCTTCTCCCACGCCCTCGCCCGGTTTTTGCAGTTTTGCCAGCTCTGGCAGGACGAAGCCGTGCCGATTTGAAACACCAAACGCTTCTGCCATGAGCCAAACCACTGCGCCCCTTGCCGCTCCCCGCCTCACCTCCCTTTCGCACGGCGGCGGCTGCGGCTGCAAGATCGCTCCTAATGTACTGTCTGAAATCCTTAAAAGGCACGCCCCGCAGCTGCCCATGCCCGAGGCGCTGCTAGTCGGCACCGAGTCGTCTGATGACGCTGCGGTGTATCTGCTCAACCCGGAGCAGGCCTTGATTGCCACCACAGACTTTTTCATGCCCATCGTCGACGATCCGTTCGACTTCGGGCGCATTGCCGCGACCAATGCCATCTCGGACGTGTACGCCATGGGTGGCACCCCCATCATGGCGCTGGCGCTGGTGGGCATGCCGGTGAATGTGCTGCCGCTGGAGACGATTTCCGACATCCTGCGGGGCGGTGAAACCGTCTGCGCGCAGGCCGGCATTCCCATCGCAGGCGGACACAGCATCGATTCGGTTGAGCCCATCTACGGGCTGGTGGTCATGGGCCTGGTGCATCCCACCCGGATCCGCCGCAATGACAGCGCGAAACCAGGCGATGTCATCGTGCTGGGCAAGCCCCTGGGCGTCGGCATTCAATCTGCAGCACTCAAGAAGGAGGCGCTGGGTGCTGACGGCTACGCACGCATGATTGCCAACACCACCCAACTCAACACCCCGGGCAAGAGGCTGGCGCAATTGGCAGGCGTTCATGCCATGACCGACGTGACGGGTTTCGGCCTTCTCGGCCATCTGCTGGAAGTCTGCCGCGGTGCGCAACTGCGCGCCTGCGTCGAATTCTCCCGTGTGCCGTTGATCGCCGGCGTTGCAGAACTGGCGCAAGCCGGGATGATCACTGGCGCGTCGGGCAGGAACTGGGCCAGCTATGGCTCGGACGTTGGGCTTGCAGCCGATCTGGATCCGTTGGCGCGCACCCTGCTCACCGACCCGCAGACCTCCGGCGGCTTGCTCGTGGCCTGTGCGCCCGAGCAGGTTGACGACGTGCTGCGCATCTTCCGCGACGAGGGTTTTGCCCAGGCCGCTTCCATCGGCACGCTCATCCCCGGCACCCCAGGCGTCGACGTGCGCGCCTGATTGACGCTGCGCTGCGGTGGCGCTGACCGCCGCAGCGCACACGCCAGCGTCACCCTCCTCCCTGCGGGCAAACCCGGAGCCGCAAAATTCGGCACCGAGCTGTTACATCCTTATACTTCGCCCGCGGCCTGTTTCCGAGTTGTCACACCGTGTCACATGACGGTGACAATGTTCCGGGAATGCGCCCCACAAATCGTTCACAAAATAATCGGGAGATGTCTTGAACGCCTTACTTGCCCTGTCCCGCGGGATTGACTGGCTCAATGAGCGCGTGGGCCGCTTCGCGCTGTGGCTCATCCTCGCTTCCGCCATCATCAGCGCAGTCAATGCCGTGGTACGCAAAGCCTTCGACTACAGCTCGAACGCCTTTCTGGAAATCCAGTGGTATCTGTTTGCCGCAGTGTTCCTGCTGGCCGCGGGCTACACCTTTTTGCACAACGAGCATGTCCGCATCGATGTGCTTTCGAGCAGGCTCTCGCCGCGAGCACGGAACTGGGTGGACGTCTTTGGCATCGTGTTCTTCCTGTTTCCCTTTGTCTTCGAGACCGTGCGTCTGTCGCTGCCGACGGTGATCAATGCCATCAACTCCGGCGAAATGTCGAGCAATGCCGGTGGCCTGATCCGCTGGCCGGTCTACGTCCTTCTGCCCATCGGCTTTTCACTGCTCGGCCTGCAAGGCGTATCGGAACTGATCAAGCGCGTCGCGTTCCTGCTGGGGCTGATTGACGACCCACTGGTGAAAAAGAACGAAAAGACCGCTGAAGAAGAACTCGCGGAATTCGTCCTGGCGCAGAAGCAGGAGACCAAATAAATGACGGCCTTCCTGATCGCGAACATTTCCCCGATCATGTTCGGGGCACTGGCACTGTTCCTGCTCCTCGGCTTCCCGGTGACGTTCAGTCTGGCCGCCTGCGGCCTGCTGTTCGGCTTCATCGGCGTCGAATTCGGCCTGATGCCGCAGGCGCTGCTCGAAGCCATTCCGCTGCGCATCATCGGCATCATGCAGAACGACACGCTGCTGGCCATTCCGTTCTTCACCTTCATGGGACTGCTGTTGGAGCGCAGCGGCATGGCCGAAGATCTGCTGGAAACCATCGGCCAGTTGTTCGGCCCGATTCGCGGCGGCCTGGCCATTGCGGTGGTACTGGTGGGCGCACTGCTGGCTGCCACCACGGGGGTGGTCGCTGCCTCGGTGATTTCGATGGGGCTGATCTCGCTGCCCATCATGCTGCGCTATGGCTATGACCGCCGCGTTGCCACCGGCGTGATTGCCGCGTCCGGCACGCTGGCGCAGATCATCCCGCCGTCTCTCGTCCTCATCGTGATGGCCGACCAACTCGGCCGCAGCGTGGGTGATATGTACAAGGGGGCGTTCATCCCCGGCTTCGTCCTCACCGGGCTGTATCTGGCATATGTGATCGGCGTCACGCTGGTCAAGCCCACGTGGGCGCCGGCGCTGCCGCCCGAGGCCCGCACCATTCGCGAGCCCAATGGCGACAGCGGCCTGCGTTCGCTGGGCATTCTGTCTGGTCTGGTGCTGATCGCTTCCATCGTGCTGGCCAGGAATTACGACGCCCTGCTGAGTTGGCGCGCCGGGCACGACGTGACCGCCGCGACCGACGAAACCATTGTGGTGGCGATGACCTTCGGCGTGCTGCTGTCGCTTGCGCTGGCCTTCCTCAACCGTGGCCTCAGGCTCAATCTGCTGTCGCGCATGGCCGAGCGTGTGACCTTCGCACTGGTGCCGCCGCTCACCCTGATCTTCCTTGTGCTGGGCACCATTTTCCTGGGTGTGGCCACACCGACGGAAGGTGGGGCGATGGGCGCTGTGGGCGCGCTGATCATGGCGTTCAGTCGCAAGCGCCTGAACATGAGCCTGCTCCAGCAGGCACTCAACACCACGACCAAGCTGTCCACCTTCGTGCTGTTCATCCTGATCGGCTCCACTGTGTTCAACCTGGTGTTTCAGGGTCTGGATGGGCGTGAATGGGTGGAGCACCTGCTGACCAACCTGCCTGGTGGCGCTCTGGGCTTCCTCATCGTGGTCAACATCCTGGTGTTCGTCCTCGCCTTCTTCCTCGATTTCTTCGAGCTGGCGTTCATCATCATCCCGTTGCTCGGTCCGGTGGCCCAGAAGCTGGGCATCGACCTGATCTGGTTCGGCGTGCTGCTGGCGGTGAACATGCAGACCTCGTTCATGCACCCGCCCTTCGGCTTCGCGCTGTTCTACCTGCGCAGCGTCGCCGCCAGGGACGACTACACCGACAAGGAAAGCGGCAAGCGGATTGCCCGCGTGACCACCGGGCAGATCTACTGGGGCGCGGTGCCGTTCGTGGTGATCCAGATCATCATGGTCGCTCTGATCATCACCTTCCCCGGCTTGGTCACCAGCGGGCTGGGCCACCAGAAAAAGATCGACATCGACAAGGTCCAGATCCTTGCCCCGCGGGATGACGACGGATACGCGCCGATCGTTCCACCAAGCTTTGGCAACCCCGCGCCAGATGCCAGCAGCCCGTCCTCTGCCGGGGATGAGGATCCCGCAGCTGCCTTGATGCGCTCTTTGCAGGCGGATCACTCCGCAAGCAGTGCCAGCGAGGCGGCGAAATAGATCCTCCTTGGCGAACTGCCGCAGAAAAAAGGGCCCGGAAGAATCCGGGCCCTTTTCGCTTTCAGGATCGGGACATCCGGTCCGCAATCAACTGCTTGATGTCGTGCACAAAAGCACTCGGGGCATCCGAGTCCGACGCGAGCAGACGGATGTGCCCGCTTGGCCCGAAGATGTACACGCCGGCGCTGTGATTGACCACATAGTTGCCCTGCGCGTCGGGCTTGCCATAGGTGAACGCCACACGATACCGGCGGGTGATGGCCTCGATCTGTTTCATGGTGCCTGTCAGGCCGATGGCATTCGGGCTGAAGGCCCGCGTGTACGCTTTGAGGATCACGTTCGAGTCGCGCTTCGGGTCGACACTGACAAACAGAATTCGCACATCCTTGGCTTCGGTGCCAAGCTGCTGCACCACGTTCGACATCAGTTGCATGGTGGTCGGGCACACATCCGGGCAATGGGTGTAGCCGAAATACAGCAGCACGACCTTGCCCTTGTAATTCTCTGCAGTGACCTTCTGCCCCAGATCGTTGGTGAGGTTGAACTCCAGATTGGGCATCACGCCCGTGATGTTGTTGATCTGCCAGGTCTGGGCAGATCGGTGGCCACAGCCCGCCAACGGCAGGGCCAGCGCGCCGAGCAACAACAGACGGCGCGACAAGGACAGGGAATGAGTAAACGTCATGGTGGACTTCGCCAATTTCCTTCATCGAATCAAGCCTGCATTGTGCCGTGCACGCCGCGGCCTTGGTGTCACATCTGTTTACCGCGCTCTCTGCAACCCAGAAGCGGAAACTAGGTCCAAAGCACTCCCTGCATCTGGAGAGTGCCATGTCCAAACGCGCTGTTCTCAAAGCCCTCTTGGCCGGCGGGCTCACGACTCTGGCCACCGCGGTACTCACCGTACCTGCTGCCAGTTCGCCGCACTTTCCCCTGCGCGCAGTCGACGTTCTACGCATGACACCACTGCGTCACCGCGTCACGCCCCTCATCGCCGTGGCTCCCGGTCAACGCATCGTCGTGGTCAATGACACGCATCGCCCGCTGCAGATCAGCGGCTTTGCGCGCCGCGGTTAGCACCTGCTCACACCAGCTTCTGCCACCAACTGCGGTGGGCGTCGGCCAGGAGCTGACGCACATCGTGCGCAATGCCCGCAGGCGGAGTGAGTTCGGTGCCGATCAGGCGGCCATTGCCGCGTGGCCCGAACACGTAGATCGCCGCGCTGTGATTGACCACGTAATTGCCATGGGCGTCGGGCTTGCCGTAGGAATAGCTGACGTGATAGCGGTCTGCCAGCGCCTTGGTCTGCGCGACGGTACCGCTCAGCCCGATCGCGTCGGACATGAAGGCATGCACATAGGCGTCGAGCACCTTCGGTGTGTCGCGCTTGGGATCGACGGTGACAAAGATGACCTGCACGTCCCTGCCCTGCGCGCCGAGCAACTGCTGCGCCCGCGCGAGATGCGCCATGGTCGTGGGGCAGACGTCCGGGCAATGTGTGTAGCCGAAATAGAGCACGACCACCTTGCCGAGAAACTCCTTCGACGACTCCGTCTTGCCGCTACTGGAGGCGATGTCGCTGAACCGCACCGGCTGCATGACTTTCGGGCCGATGTAGTCCATGGACCATTTTTGCTGCTGTTCATGCTGCACACAGCCTGTGAGCACAAGCGTCAAAGCCAAACCAGCGAATGACAAACGGGACACTGTATTCCTTCCAATTATTTATTGAGTCAGCCTTTGGGGGAGTCCTCCCCCAAAGGCTTGGTTCGCTTCGATTGCCAGCGCTGACAGCTTTCACACCTTGTCTCAACTCACACCAGGGGCAGGCAATCTGTTCAAATCCAAATCGATCCTCACCGTCATCGGCTTTCCAATTTTTCCACGCCTTCAGGAATTTTCGACCATGCTTGAGCTTATGAGGCACATTCTTCCAGGTACACGGCGTCGCCGTGCGCTCGTGCTCCGAACGCTCGCTTGCTTGCTGACCGGCTGCCTGTTTTCTCCCGCAACACAGGCGGAGTCGGGCGGAGCGCCGCAAACGGCTCAGCAG
>JBAUTC010000242.1:0-4047 GCA_049582025.1 Thiomonas sp. | reverse complement strand
GTCGAGCAGCAGTGGATCGTCCCAGTGGAAGGACGCATTCTTGTGCGCAGAACTCATTTTTGTTGTCTCAAAGTCTGGAGGAGACTTGAACTCTATATACGGAGACCCCAGGCCACAAGCGATTTGTTCTCACGAACTTGTGCGTGTTTGGCACAATAGCTGCCATGCGCCGCAAGATCCCATCCACCACCGCTCTCGCCGTCTTCGAGGCGGCGGCGCGCCACCAGAGCTACACCAAGGCCGCCGACGAGCTGGCGGTCACGCAAAGCGCGGTGTGCCGGCAGATCGCCTCCCTGGAGGAGTTTCTAGGCGTGCGCTTGTTCCAGCGCAGCCGGCGCGGCGTGGCGCTCACTGACGCGGGCCTCGCGTACAGCCAGCAGGTCAGTGCACGATTGGACGAGGTCGAGCGAGACGCACTGGGTCTGATGGCACGGGGCGGGCTGGGCGGGACGCTGGAACTGGGTGTGGTACCCACGTTCGCCACCAAATGGCTCCTTCCGCGGCTGCCGTCGTTCGTGGATGGGCACCCGGGGCTGCAAGTAAACATGACGTCGCGCACGCGACCCTTTCTCTTCGACGACACACCGTTCGACGCGGCGATTCATGCCGGCGTGTCGGCCTGGCCCGGCACCGAGAGCGTTTTTCTGATGCCCGAGAAGCTGGTCGCCGTGTGCAGTGCGCAGGTAGCGGGTCCGCGGCGGGTGTTCACGCGCCGCGACTGGCAGCGACAGACGCTGCTGCAGCAGGGCACACGTCCCTATGTGTGGCGCCAGTGGTTCGCAGCCTGCGGCCTGCAGATCGAGGGCGACATGACCGGGCCCCGGCTGGAGTTGTTCTCGATGCTCACCGAAGCAGCCATCCGTGGCTTGGGGGTGGCGCTCGTGCCACCGTTCCTGGTCGAAGACGAATTGGCGCGCGGGTTGCTCGTGACAGTGTCACCGCAGGCGTTCCCGAGCGATCGCAGCTACTACCTGATTTACCCGGAGCGCAAGGCAGGCAGTGCTGCCTTGCTGGCCTTCAGCGCCTGGCTGCAGCAGGAGGCCACAGGGGACCGCGCGCGTTAGCGCCGACACACGATTCAGCCGACGCATGGCCATGTGCCAACTGGTCTATCAGCCGCCAGAACCGCAGGGAGTCTGAGCCTTCTCCACCCGGGGTGGGCTCAGATGCAGTTCGGCGAAAAATCAGGAAGGTGGGTCACGCCGGACTCGGCGCCAACACGGCATCAGCCGAGACCGGCAATTGCTATCTGAACGGGATTGGACCTAACCAGCCAACGCATCTTCCATCGCCTGTCGGGCGTTCTTCAGCGGCGCCGGCAGACGCGCCGCCAGGAGCGTGAACAGCTCGTCGTGCAGTTTCAACTCAGCCTTCCAGGACGCAGAGTCGGCGCAGGTGATGCTGGCATAGCGCTCTCGGCTGAAATCCAGCCCGCCCCAGTCGATATCGTCATACCGTGGGCTGATGCCGAACGGGTGGTTCTCGCCGCCAGCCTTGCCTTCGATGCGTTCGATCATCCACTTCAGCACGCGGGCGTTTTCGCCGTAGCCAGGCCACACGAACCGGCCATCTGCACCCTTGCGGAACCAGTTGACGCAGAAGATTCTGGGAAGCGTCGCGCCCTGCGCCACAAGCCGGAATTCCATGTCCAGCCAGTGTCGGAAATAGTCACCCATGTTGTACCCGCAAAACGGCAGCATGGCGAAGGGGTCACGACGGACGACACCCTGCTGACCGGCGGCCGCGGCGGTGGTTTCCGAACCGAGCGTGGCGCCCATGTAGGTGCCTTCCATCCAGTTGCGCGCCTCGGTAACGAGGGGCACTGTGGTGGAGCGGCGCCCGCCGAAAATGAAAGCGTCGATCGGCACGCCCGAGGCATCGTCCCAGGCCGGGTCGAGCGCCGGGTTGTTGGTCGCGGCGACAGTGAAGCGGGAGTTCGGATGGGCGGCTTTGGCGCCGGTTTCCTGGGCAATGGCCGGTGTCCAGTCGCGCCCTTGCCAGTCGATCGCATGTTGCGGCGCAGCGCCCATGCCCTCCCACCAGACGTCACCATCGTCGGTCAGGGCGACGTTGGTGAAGATCACGTCGTGTTCCAGGCTGCGCATGCAATTCGGGTTGGTCTGGAAGTTGGTTCCCGGCGCCACGCCGAAGTAGCCGGCTTCGGGATTGATGGCGTAGAGGCGGCCATCGCTGCCAGGCTTGATCCAGGCGATATCGTCGCCGATGGTTGTGACCGTCCAGTCGCCCAAGGCCGCTGGCGGGATGAGCATGGCGAAATTGGTCTTGCCGCAGGCACTGGGGAACGCGGCGGCTACGTGGTATTTGCGCCCGGCCGGCGTGGTCACGCCGAGGATGAGCATGTGCTCGGCCAGCCAGCCCTGGTCGCGCCCCATGGTGGAGGCAATACGCAGGGCGAAGCATTTCTTGCCCAGCAAGGCGTTGCCGCCGTAGCCCGAACCGTAAGACCAGATCTCCTGGGTTTCGGGGTAGTGGACGATGTACTTCTTCTGCGCATTGCAGGGCCAGGGCACATCGCCCTGCCCCGGCTGCAACGGAGCGCCCACGCTGTGCACGCAGGGCACGAAGTGGCCGTCTGTGCCGAGCAGGTCGATCACGGGGCGGCCCATGCGGGTCATCAGCTTCATGTTGACGGCGACATAGGCCGAGTCCGACAGCTCGACGCCGAGATGAGAAATGGGCGAACCCAGCGGCCCCATGCTGAACGGAATGACGTAGAGCGTGCGGCCTTGCATGCAACCCTTGAACAGGGCGCTCTCGCCGGTCTGCAGCAAGGCGCGCATCGCGACCGGGTCCATCCAGTTATTGGTCGGGCCGGCGTCGCCCTGATTGCGGCTGCAGATGAAGGTGCGATCTTCCACCCGGGCCACATCGGACGGATCCGAGCAAGCCAGAAAGCTGTTGGGACGCTTGGCGGGATTCAGCCTCTTGAAAGTGCCGGCGTCTACCAGTTGCTGGCAGAGCCGGTTGTATTCGGCGTCACTGCCGTCGCACCAGTGAATGTCCTTGGCACCGGTCAGCGCGGCGATCCGGCCAACCCATTCAATCAGGCGGGTGTTTTTGACATAGGCCGGGGCGTTAGCCCTGGCTTCAGGCGAAGAAAGTTGGTTCATCTGCGTCTCCGTAGGATTGGAATACTGTGCTGCACCCGGCGTCCGTATCCCTGTATTTCTGTCGTTATGTGCCGCCGGGTTTTCAATCCTAGTCCACCAGGAAATCATTGAACATGCACGCAGTGTTCGACTCAGGTCGGCTTTGTTGCCGTGTAAGACCATGGACATTGATCGATGGCTCACCGCGCTCATGGCTCGGCGAGATCGCCGACACCGGCTGCGACCGTCACGCGTTGCGCCGGTGCGGGATTTGGGCGCGGCGGCGGTGGATATCGGCATGGCGGGAGTCATTGCCGCAGAAGCACTGCCTGGCACGAGGCAACCATTGCCCGAGATGGCAAACGCGTTCGGCATCGGCCTCCAGCACCGGCTGCCGAAATGGGATTTCCCCTCGACAACCGTATACGTGAACGCCGGGCAACAAAAAGCCCAGCGGATTGCGCTGGGCTAAGTGTTTGAATCTGTTGGTTGCGGGGACAGGATTTGAACCTGTGACCTTCGGGTTATGAGCCCGACGAGCTACCGAGCTGCTCCACCCCGCGCCGGAAGCTGTAAATCATACTAGGTATCGCTTGTTCGCGCAAGGTGTCCGGCACTTTGCAGCACCGGACACCCGCAGATCAAGACTGGTCTGAAGCGTTGTCTGACTCGGCGGAATGCAAGGTGCTGTCCTCGAGCGCCTGCAGTTCGGCTGCGGCCTGGGCAGCACGGTCGGCTTGGTCCATGGCGTCCTTGGCCTTGCGCGCTTGGTGGAAGGCCAACCCGGTTCCTGCGGGAATGAGGCGGCCGACGATGACGTTTTCCTTCAGCCCGCGCAGCTCGTCGCGCTTGCCCATGATGGCGGCTTCGGTCAGCACGCGCGTGGTTTCCTGGAAGGACGCGGCGGAGATGAAGCTGTCTGTGGACAAGCTGGCCT
>JBAUTC010000241.1:0-7546 GCA_049582025.1 Thiomonas sp. | reverse complement strand
GACCTTCACCGGCAGCTCAACGCGAGGCGGCGCTGCAGGTTGAGGCGCGCGGCATGTTCGCCAAGCTGTTTGGCGCGCTCACCGGCAAGCCGGTTGGCGCCGCCGCGCAGACGGTCGGGGAGTAAGGCATGCGTCCGGCATTTTCCGTGTTGTTACTCACCACCCTCGTCGGTTGCGCGCAGGGTCTTGCGGTCGCGGTGGCGCTGCCCGTGTTATGGGGTGCGGTACCCCAGGCCCCATGGCTGGAGTTCTGGATCGCGAGTCTGTGGATCATTCTTGGCCTTGGCGTCATCGGCCTGGGCGCGTCGTTCGCCCATCTGGGGCGGCCCGAACGCGCCTGGCGTGCGATGGCCATGTGGCGCACCTCCTGGCTGTCGCGCGAAGTCATTGCCTTGCCCGCATTCCTCGGAGTGGCAGCGCTCAGCCTGCTTGGGCTGCTCACCGTGCAGCGTTGGCCGGGCGTGCTGGCTGCATTGCTGATTGCTGGCGGACTGGCGCTGTGGATCTGCACCGCGATGGTCTACGCCAGCGTGCGTTTCTTGCGCGAATGGGCTACGCCGCTGACGGTGCTGAATTTTCTCTTGATGGGGCTGGCCAGCGGTTGTGTGCTCGCCGCCTTGCTGGCGCTGTGGCGGTTCACGCCGCAGGCGATGAACTATGGCCGCGCCGCCGCCGTGCTTCTTGTCGCAGCCCTGGTCGGGCGTCTGGCTGCTCTGGTACGGGGTCGCAGCGTGGTTGCCGCAGGGTCGATGCAGACGGCGATTGGCGTGACCAGCCCTTTGATCCGCCAAACCTCCAAGGGATTCACCGCAGGTGCATTCAATACTCGCGAGTTTTTTCATGGTCGCAGCACGTCATGGGTAGCGGGGATGCGCTGGGTGTTTGTGCTGTTCGGGTTTGTGCTGCCGCTGCTGCTGCTGCTGGCCACACCGCAGGTGCTGCGCAGCTTCGGCTGGACCTTGGCGCTAGCGAGCAATCTCTTGGGCATGCTGGCGGAGCGCTGGGATTTCTTCGCCCAGGTACGGCACCCGCAGAACCGCTATTACCAGGCGGCGTTGTGACCGATTGAAACCACAGGGAACGGCGGCGTGCGCGGCGGCTCCATCTTCCTATTTGCTGGAGGATGGCGATGCGTGGGTGTTGGATGCTATGTGCAGGGATATTGGCCGCAGGCTTGTTCGCGCAGGCGCAGGCAGCGCTGCCCGTGGGCAAGCGGCCACCGATCTGTTTGTCGCGGCCTGACGGGGCAGACTGCGCTGCGCAAACTCGCCATGCGCTCAATGCCCGGATGAATCATCTTTATCGCCTGGAACTGCAAAGGGTGATGGGGACCTACACCGAGCGGCGGCTGGTCCATGCGCAAAATCAGTGGCGGCGCTGGGCGAATGCGGAGTGCCAGTTCCGCTTTGGGCCGCCTGATCGCGGCAGGCCGCTCTGGATCCAGCACGAGGACAACTGCCTGTCGGGCATGATCCGCACGCGCATCGCCCAGCTCGACGGCTTTTTGCGGTGTTCGGGGTCCAACTGCCCGCCGAGGTAGAAAACCCACGTCAGCAAATCATCAGCGCGTGGTGGCAACATACGGCGTTCACCGGAGGAGACCCACCATGCAAACCCCATCGACCAACCTCGACGTCCTGCTGCGCGAGACTGATGCACGCGGGGTTGTCACGCTGACACTCAATCGCCCGCAGGCATTCAATGCATTGTCCGAGGCACTGCTGGGGGCACTGCAGGATCAGATCGACGACCTGATGCGGGACGACACGGCGCGTGTGGTCATCCTGCGCGGTGCGGGGCGGGCCTTCTGCGCCGGGCATGACCTCAAGGAAATGCGCGCCCAGCCCTCGCATGACTATTACCAGTCGCTGTTCACCCGCTGCGGCAAGGTGATGACCGGGCTGACGCGACTGCCGCAGCCGGTCATCGCCCAGGTACACGGCATTGCCACGGCGGCGGGCTGCCAGCTGGTGGCGAGTTGCGATCTGGCGGTGGCCGCTGCTGACGCGCGCTTTGCGGTGTCGGGGGTGAATTACGGCCTCTTCTGCTCCACGCCGGGCGTGGCACTGGCACGCAACGTGCCGCGAAAACAGGCGATGGAAATGTTGTTGACCGGCGAATTCATCGATGCCGCCACCGCGCAGCAACGGGCCCTGATCAACCGGGTGGCGGCTCCGGGCGAACTGGACGCCGAAGTGGACAGACTCGTCACCAGCATTCTGGACAAACCCGCCGCGGCGGTGCGGCTGGGCAAGGAACTGTTCTACCGCCAGGCAGAGATGGGGATCGACGCGGCCTATCAACTGGCGGCGCAAACCATGACCTGCAATATGCTCGACGACTGCGCGCTGGAGGGGGTGCAGGCATTCATCGACAAACGCCAACCCGCCTGGCGGGTATCGGCCTAAACGCTGGCGCTCTCCCCCGGTGAGGGCAGGCGTAACAGATCGATGACAACGATCGACAGGTTGTCGCCACGGCCGTGCGCACGGGTACGGGCCTTGTCGATCAGGTACTGGCAGCATTCGCGTGCCTGCAGTTTGGACGTGGCGATTTCCAGATCCTGGTCGGTGAAGTAATGCCACACGCCGTCGCTGCACAGCATGAGCACATCGCCGGGCATCAGGGCGCTTTCTTCCACCGGCCTGGGGGGCAGTTCCGCCATGCCCAGACTGCAGGTGAGCACATTGCTCATTGGATGGGTGCGGGCCTTGACCTCGGTGATCTCGCCCTTGTCCACGAGGGTCTGCACATAGGAGTCGTCTTTGGAGCGCATGAGCAGCCGATGATCGCGGAATATGTAGAGGCGGCTGTCGCCCACATGTGACCAGTAGCAACGGCCCTCGTCGGCATGAAACAGCACGCAGACGATGGTGGAGTGCGGCTCCTGCTCGGTGGAGAGCGCGGTGAGGCGGATCATGCTGTGGCTCTCTTGCACGATCTGTTGCAGCAGGGCATGGGCGTCGTCGCTGTCTGGGTGATAACGCTCGAACAACTGCTGCGCGGTGAGCATGACCTGATCCGCCGCCTTGCGTCCGCCGCTCTTGCCACCCATACCGTCAGCAATCACCGCGAGTACGCAGCCCTGCACCCGGGGGTGCGGAATCACGCGTAACTGATCCTGCTGATAGGGACGGTCGCCTTTGTGCAGGCCGCTTGCCGCGTTGAGCCGCCAGCGGGTCCCGGCGTGATGCTGCACCGGTGTGGGCAGTGGCGGCAGACGCGATGGCGGGTAGTGATCGGTGGGGTCCATAGAATCGGCGGTTTGCCAGCGGGACGGTGGGCGTGTCAGCCGCGGCGATGACTCAAAGCAGAAAGTGTGGATGAACAAGCAGATGCAGACGGCAGATTCTAGGCGGCGCGCAGATCCGCGCTCAGGTGCACGGCCGTATGCACGCTGATCCCGCGCAAACTCAGGTAACGGAGACGGCGCTGGCCGAACATTGCGACGCCTTGTTCTCCCCGGGCAGCCCGCTGCAGGCCGAGTTGCCGCAGTGGTCGGTGCGCGAAGGGCAGCGCGAACTGGCAATGGCGGTGGCCGGTGCCATCAGCGATCGCGCCATTCTCATGGCCGAGGCGGGCACCGGCACCGGCAAGACCCTGGCCTACCTGGTGCCGGCGCTGCTGCATGGCGGACGGGTCATCATCTCCACTGCAACGCGCAATCTGCAGGACCAGCTCTTCAACAAGGACCTGCCGGCTGCGCGCCGGGCATTGGGCGCGGCGGTGAGCACCTGCGTGCTCAAGGGGCGCTCCAACTATGTCTGCCTCTACCGCCTGCAGCGCGCGGCGGAATGGGTGCATGGCCGCCACGCGCATGCGCAACTGCGCCGCATCGTGCAGTTTGCCAAGAGCGATGCGCGCGGCGATCTCACGGCCTTGGCCGGGCTGGAGGAGAACTCCGCTCTCAATTTCCTGGTGACGTCCACCACCGACAACTGCCTGGGCGCGGACTGCCCCGACTACAAGGCCTGCTTCGTGATGAAGGCGCGGCGCGAGGCGCTGGCGTCTGACGTGGTCATCATCAACCACCACCTGTTCTTTGCCGATCTGGCTTTGCGCGGCGAGGGCGTGACCGAGCTGCTGCCCACGGCCGACACGCTGATTCTGGACGAAGCGCATCAGCTCGCCGAGATCGGCGTGCAGTTTCTCGGCGCGCGCTGCGGTACCGCGCAGGTTGTCGATCTCAGCCGCGATGTATTGGCGGGCGGCCTGCAACACGCCAAAGGCCTGGCGGATTGGCAGACTCTGAGCGGGGCGCTCGAGCGGGCCGCGCGCGATCTGCGGCTGGTTGCGCCACAAGCGCCAGGCCGTCTGAGCCAGCCGCAGATGATCGAACTGCCCGGCTGGGACGTCGCCCTGCACGACCTTCAGGCGCAACTGGCACATACCGCTGCCGTGTTGTCCGCTCATGGGGAGGCTGCGCCCGAGTTCGAGCGGCTGATGGACCGATGCACCGCACTGCAACAGGCGTTTGGGAGCTGGCAGAGTCCGGCAGTCGAGAGCGAGGATGGCGCCGCGCCGCAAGTCCGCTGGGCCGACGTCGGCAGTGCACATCTGCGGCTGCAGTCCGCGCCCTTGTCTATCGCCGCAGCGTTTGCCGCGCTGGTGGCGCAACGTAGCCAGGCCTGGATTTTCACCTCGGCCACGCTGAGCGTTGGCGGCAATTTTCGTCATGCGCGGACTGCGCTCGGACTGACGCCCGAGCAGGGCGGCTGCGCACCTGTGGAACAAGGCGTCGCTCCGCGCTGCCGCGAGCTGCGCGTGGCCAGTCCCTTCGATTACGCCGAGCAGGCGCGCCTGCTGGTGCCGCAAGATCTGCCGCTGCCAAATCAACCGGGACATTCCGAAGCTGTGGGGGCGCTGGCCGCGCAACTGGCCGCGGGCAACGCAGGCGGCACGTTTGTGCTCACCACCACCTTGCGCGCGGCCAAGATCATTGCGCAAACCTTACGGCAATTGTTGCCCGGCAGGGCGGTGCTGGAGCAGTTCGACGAGTCCAAGCCGGCCTTGCTGGCGCGCTTTGCGACCACCGCGCAGGCGGTGCTGGTGGGCAGTCAGAGTTTTTGGGAAGGGGTGGATCTGCCCGGCGACCGGCTGACCCTGGTGATCATCGACAAACTACCGTTTGCACCGCCAGACGACCCGCTCACCGCGGCGCGGCTCAAACAGATCGAGGCGGAAGGCCGCAGCGGCTTTACCGACTACAGCATGCCGCAGGCCGCGTTGTCACTGCAGCAGGGCGCGGGCCGCCTGATTCGCACAGAAACCGATCGCGGTGTCCTGGTGGTGTGCGACCGTCGCTTGACGGCGACCGGCTGGGGGCGGCAACTGTTGACGAGTCTGCCGCCATTCACCCGGTTGACCCAAGCGGAAGATGCGCAAACGTTTTTGCAGCAGGCGCGGTGAACGCGAAGATGTCTCCGCGTCGTCGTCAACGCCTCACCAGAGTTTCCAGAACGAATCGTCCCGGCTGGGCAAGCCTTCGGTGAGATACACGCTCTGCGGATAGTTGAGCTTGAGCACGCGCTCGGCATCGTCGCGCAACTGGGTCATGCCCAGCTTGCCATAGGCATTGACCAACACGGCCAGAGCAAGCTGGTTGGATGGCGCGTCCTGAAATTGATCAATGGCGCGCTGGGCGCGGTCCGCTGCCGCGACATAGGCGCCTCGGCGGAAATAGAACAGCGCGACATGGGTTTCGTACTCGGCCAATGCGTTGACGGTGTAGCGCATGCGCTGGCGGGCATCCGGCGCATATTTGCTCTCCGGGAAGCGCGTGACGAGTTCCTTGAAGCTCTCGAAAGACTGCCTGGCCGCAGCCTGGTCGCGCTCATAGGGCTTCTGGTTTGACAAGAAGGAAAACCAGCCCTGATTGGTGTTGAAGTTGATCAGGCCCTTGAGGTAGAGCACGTAATCGGTATAGGGATTGTTGGGGTAGAGCTTGAGAAAGCGATCAGTTGCGGCCAGCGCCTGGGCGCGTTCTCCCTGCTTGTAGTTGCCGTAGGCAATCTCGATCAGCGCCTGCTGCGCCAGCAAGCCGTAGGGATAGCGGGATTCGAGCTTCTCGTACAGTTTCACCGCCCTGTCGGTGGCGCCGCTGTTCATCGCGTCCTTGGCCTCTGCATACAATTTGGCCGACGACCAGCCCAGGGTTTCGTCTTTCGACGGCGTCGAGGCGCAGCCGGCAAGGCCAAGGAACACGGCCGCAGCGGCGGCGCCCATCAATCGCCGCGTCCAGAGACGGTACAACGCAACACGCATATCAATTGCCCAGGGTGGTGTAAAGCCTGCGGATTATAGGGAGCCACCGCGCCCCGCCTCCATGACCGACCATTCTCCTCTCGCCCCCCCGATCGCGATCGACAGCGATCTCGCCGATCTCGACGAAGACGGTGCAGCCGCCGATCGGACCGTGCTTGAATCCATTGTTCCTGAACTGGAGGCCGGGCAACGCCTCGACAAAGTGCTGGCCGCGCAGTTTCCCCAATATTCCCGCAGCCGCCTGCAGCAATGGTGCGAAGCCGGGCTGGTGCGCATGGGCGGGCAAGTGGCCGGCGTGCGCGACAAGGCGCGCGCTGGCGAGTCCCTGCACATCGCCGTTCCGCACCTGCCGGAAGACACCGCATTTGCCCCGGAAGACCTGCCGCTGGACGTTGTGTTTGAAGACGCAGCTCTGGCTGTGCTGAACAAGCCGGCTGGGCTGGTGGTGCATCCGGCGGCGGGTAACTGGAGCGGCACCTTGCTCAATGGTCTCTTGGCGCGTTATCCCGAGACCGCGGGCCTGCCGCGCGCGGGAATCGTTCACCGACTGGACAAGGACACCAGTGGCCTCATGGTCACCGCGCGCACCCTGGAAGCGCAGACCGAACTGGTACGTCGGCTTCAGGCGCGCACCATCCACCGGCAATACCTGGCACTGGCCTGGGGGCATGTGGGCGGGATGTTCAACGTGGATGCGCCGATTGCCCGTCACCCGCGCGACCGCCTGCGCATGGCGGTGGTGCAGGGCGGCAAGCCCGCGCGCACCGATTTCACCCCGCTGGCCGAACTCGACACACCTTGGGGTCCGCTTACGGCGCTGCGCTGCAAACTCCACAGTGGGCGCACGCACCAGATTCGCGTCCATCTGCAGTTTGCCAAGCTGGAACTGGTGGCCGATCCGGTCTATGGCGGGCGCGTTCGGCCCGATCTGCCCATGCATCGGCAGGCCCTGCATGCGGCTCGGCTGGGGTTTCTCCACCCCATCAACGACAAGCCGCTGGACTGCTTCGCTCCCATTCCCGCCGACATCGCCAGCTTCTGGGAAGAGTGCGGTGGCGAACCGCAGGAGATCGACCCCAGGCGCTGGTGACGGGCAGCCTGCGCCGCGCTGCTGACAGCAGTGCGGCGTCTCGATGCGGCGTCCCGCTACATACCTGGCTGTCGCGCTTGTCGCTTGTCATTTCACCTAAAGTCTGGCTTCATGCAACACACGCCAACCCTGCTGGATTTCTTCCCCTCCACCCTTGCGCCCGACCCCTGCGCGGCGCCCTGGGTGCAGGTG
>JBAUTC010000240.1:0-10651 GCA_049582025.1 Thiomonas sp. | reverse complement strand
CGCTGCAACAGTTCAACACGCATTTCCACCTCGGCTTCGCGCATCTCGTTCTGCAGTGCCTTGACCCAGCGATGATCGACCTCGCTGCGATCGGTGGTCATGCCGGTCATGAGCTGGTCGCGGATGGGCTCGACCATGCTGTAGGGAATGCACACATGCAGGCTACCGCCGCCGCCTTCGATTTCGACGTCGAAGGTGGACACGATCACCACTTCGGTGGGGGTGGCGATGTTGACAAATTGCGGATTGACTTCGGATCGGGTGACTTCCGGCTCGAGCGGCAGCACCGGAGCCCAGGCAATCTTGTATTCCTTGAACACCATGTCGAGCATGCGCTTGATGATGCGCTGCTCCAGCGCGGTGAAGTCGCGCCCCTCGATGCGGGCGTGAAAACGGCCATCACCGCCGAAAAAGTTGTCGATGACGCTGAAAATCAGCCGCGGATCGAAGATGAACAGCGCTGTGCCACGCAGTGGCTTCATCTGCACCAGATTGAGGTTGCTGGGCACGACCAACCCGCGGATGAATTCGTTGTATTTTGTCAGCCGTACAGACGACACGGAAATTTCCGAAGCGCGGCGTAGAAAATTGAACAGGCTCACCCGCCACAACCGGGCGAAGCGCTCGTTGATGACTTCGAGCGTGGGCATGCGCCCGCGCACGATCCGGTCCTGGCTGGCCAGGTCGTATGAACGAACTCCACCCTCGTCTTCTGCCACCGGTTCGGCCACAGGCTCTTCGCCTGAGATGCCGCCGAACAGCGCGTCGACTTCGTCTTGGGAGAGAACGTCCTGCACCATGTCACTGCACCACGAAAGCGGTGAAAAACACGCCGTCGATCGGCGGTTGCTTGTGGCCAGAAGCTGCGTGCGCACCGCCTCCGCCATGCTCGCCCCCCGCCTCCGCAGCGGGCGCGCTCTCAAGAGCCTTGTTTACAGACTGCAGGATTTCCTGACGCAGGTGATCGCGCGACTCCACCGTGTCGATCTTGTCGGCAGATTGCGCGGCGAGGATGCGCAGAATATTGTTGCGGAGTTCGGGCGTCATGAGTTTGACTTTGCCTTCAACCGACGGATCGTAGGTCTTCAAGTCGAGCTTGACTTGCAGATAGTGGACGTTTCCATCCGTGCTCTGCAGGTTGGTGACGAAAGGGTCCATGCTGATGAATCGCATGTTTTTTGCGCGCTCCGCTGCGGCCAGCGCGGCCTGCGCGGCGGGTGTAAGTGGCGCCTTGGGTTTCATCAGGAAATACGCCGCCGCACCGCCACCAGCCAACAACACGATGACCACAACCAGAATGATGATGATCAATTTGCTCTTGCCGCCGCCCTTGGCTTTGGCCTCTTTTTCCGCCATATCCGACTCCTGATGTGCTGAGAATGGCACGCGTGCTACGCACCGCCTGCTCCTGAAGGGCGTTTAACACCACTTCACCTGTCGGTTTAACGGCACAAAGTCGTGGTTTTTGAAGGGTCGTCTTCCAGCGCAGCGCACCAACCGCCGCGAGAGCGGCACAAAAATCAGACATAGGTGTTCACCATGCCTTGCTGCCAGCGCAGAGCTGGGGTCGATTGCGTACTCGCGGCGCTGTCAACAACCCCGCCAGCGATGGTCGCCAGACCGGCGCTGCCCCGCTGCGAGCGCGCTTGTTGCCGCTCGCCCTGCCCGCCCTGCGTGCCCACGGAGGTCTGCATCAGCGACAGCCCGGCGCCGGTGAACAGATCGCGCAATTGTGGCAATGCGGCCTCCACTGCTTGCCGCACGACGGCATGCGGCGAAACGAATTGCGCCTGGATCTGACCATCGTGCAGTTGCAAATGCACCTGCAACGGCCCCAGTTGCGGCGGGTTGAGGTGCAGCGTGGCGAACTGCTGCTGCCCCTGCGCCGCGAGGAGTACCTGCTGACTCATCGCCTGCCCCCAGTCGGGCGAATGCATCGGCGTGTTCACTGCAGCCATCCCCGCGGGCTGCGGCATCGGCGCGGTTTGGATCCATACCGGGGAGAGGGACTGCGCCATTTGTCCAGGGGCAGTGCTTGGCGAAGCTTGTTCGAAATGCGTGGCCGACGTCTCCGGTAGCGATACCGTCTGCGAAACAGACGTCAGTGCCTGGTGCACCGTGGCAAAGCGGCTGGCCTGTGTGCCTTCTGCTCCACTGGCAGCAAGACCCTCCATCCAGGCAGGCAATGGGCTTGCACCATCAGACCCCGCGGTCTGATGTGCCGACCTAGACGCGCCGGCAGCCGCAGCCGCTGTATCACGCGTGAGCGCCACACTGCTGCGCTGCGCCAAGCCCTGCGAGATGGCCGCTGCACCGCCTGTCACCGCTGCCTTTGCTGTCTCCTGCGAAGCGGCCGCAGGTGCGGCAAACGGTACATTGAGCAGCAAGGCAGCTTGCTGGCCAGGTGCGGCCGACTGCGGCGCCGCTGCGGCATCGGTCTTCCGGCTGTCATGCGGCAAGTTCTTGCCGCCTGGAGCGTCAATCATTGCCGCATCGCGTCTGCCGCTGGCCTGCGATGCGAGTGCCGCGGAAGCCGCGGAGTTCGCAACTCCGTCCTGTGCCTGAGCTTGCCCGGTCGTTGTGTTCGGCTGGGATTTGGTGTCCTTGGCCGTCCCCGGCGCGGGCGCGTTCGCAGCAGTTGCCGCTTCACCGACGTCCTGGCTCTGCGGCTTGGCGCTCCCGGTGGAACCGGTCGCCTGTTGCGATTGCCCGGCGCGCGACAAGGCGTCGGAAAAGCGCGGACTGGCGTCGGATTGAGCAGATACCGAGGCGGGAGCCGGTGCCTCGGAAGGCGGCGCGGCAGGCGTGGGCAGGACGGGAACGATCAGAGGCATGGTGGCGGTTCAAGCAGCGACATACCCATTCAAAGCAAAACCTGCGCCAGCGAAACTGACGCGGCGAAAATGCCACGAATGCCTTACAAGTCCGATCGCTGTTGCGAACTCGGCAAGAACTGCGATGCGCGACGCACGGCCCATTCCTGCAGATTTTTCAGGGCGCTGACTTTCTGTCCCTGGCGGTGCTGTGCCTGATGTTGACCGATCAGCACCTCGAAGGCCTTTTCGCGCTGCCGCGTCGCAGTCCATTGCGCGGTGAGCTCGGCCAGAGTGTGCTGCTGGCGGTTCAGTTCGACTTGCTGCGCAGTGATGGCGGCCTCGATACGATCGACAAAGCCGCGCAGATCCCTCACCTGGCTCCAGGCCGTTCCGGCAGACCCCAAAGTCTGCATCTGCTCACGATATTGCGCTGCATAGCTCTGGAGTTGTTCAAACTTGGCCTGCGCCGCTCGCAATATCTCCTGCTGTTTCCCGACCGATTGGCTTGCGCTTTGACTGGCTTCCACCGACTGTGCATGCAAAGTCTGAAGCGTTTCCAACCGTTGCGGGCTAAGTGTGCTGTTGTAAGTCATGCGCTAAGGGCTGGGTGAGGTGTGGAGAAAGTGTAACCGCAGCCCTGCCATG
Source organism: Thiomonas sp. (assembly GCA_049582025.1). Classification (GTDB taxonomy): domain Bacteria; phylum Pseudomonadota; class Gammaproteobacteria; order Burkholderiales; family Burkholderiaceae_C; genus Thiomonas. Next base: position 7,190 of record JBAUTC010000240.1, on the reverse strand, counting down.
CACAACGCAAACCCCAAGAACGTGATCATGGATGTGTCAAATTCCCGTCGACTCCTGCAGATAGGGCGTCATCAGATCGGCCAATTCCTGACGGCTCTGAGCCAGGCTGACCGCCGCGCGCATGTCCTGGATCAGAAAGCTGCGGATTCCCGCATGCGCCTGTACCGCCTGATCGAGCTGAAAATCGGCGCCCGGTGTGTACGCGCCCACGGCGATGAGGTCTTGCTGGCTGGTGTAACGCGACTGCATTTCCTTGAGCCGCTGCATGCGGCGCAGCTCTTGCGGGCTGGCGATGCTGGGCATGACCCGACTGATCGACGCCTGAAGATCGATGGCCGGGAAATGACCCTGCTCGGCCAGCCGCCGACTGAGCACGATGTGGCCGTCGAGAATGGCGCGCACATTGTCAGCGACCGGGTCCTGCTGGTCGTCGCCCTCCATCAGCACGGTGTAGAACGCTGTGATACTACCTCCGCCTTCCGGTCCGTTACCCGCGCGCTCCATCAGCGCGGGCAATTTGGCGAACACTGAGGGCGGAAAACCGCGCGCCGCCGGGGGCTCGCCCGCCGCCAGCGCCACCTCGCGCAGCGCCAGGGCGTAGCGGGTGATGGAATCCATCAACAATAGCACGTTCTTGCCCTGATCGCGGTAATACTCGGCCATCGCAGTGGCCAGACGCGCGCCGCGGATTCGGGTGAGCGCTGGCGCGTCCGCTGGCGCGGCCACCACCACGGCACGTGCCCGTCCCTCCACGCCGAGAATGTCTTCGATGAACTCCTTCACCTCCCTGCCCCGCTCACCGATCAGCCCGACCACGATGACGTCGGCGTTGGTGTTGCGCGCCATCATGCCCAGCAGCACACTTTTGCCCACGCCACTGCCCGCAAACAGGCCCATGCGTGCGCCTCGCCCCACGGTAAACAAGGCATTGATCGCTCGCACGCCCACGTCGAGCGGCTGGCGCACCAGCGCCCGCCCCAGCGGGTTGATCTGTTTGGTTGACAGGGTGGTGTAACTCGACGCCAGCAGCGAACCCGCGCCATCGAGCGGGCGGCCATTGCCGTCCAGCACGCGCCCGAGCAATTCGGGGCCAACCGGAATGCGGATATCACCCGGCACCGGATGGACCCGCGCACCAGGGGTCAGGCCCTGCACCTCACCCAGCGCCATGAGCTGCACATGGTCGCCATTGAAGCCGACAACCTCCGCATCGATGAAACGGTGCTGGTCGGTACTGATGCGGCAGCGCTCGCCCAAGCTGACTTCCAGCCCCTGCGCCTCAAGTATGAGCCCGCGCACCCGTACCAGACTTCCGCTGTACACCAGCGGCAAGGGGCCGCCGGAGAGGAGTCGCCGCCGAAGGGTCTGCAGGCGGTTCGGCACCCCCGGCAGCCGGGAGACGGTCCGCGCCGCGTCGCTCATTGCAGGCCTTCCTCGAACAGCCGGGCCATGATCTGCCGCCAGCGCTCTTCAACCCGCAAATCGAGCTCGCTCAGGGTGTCGCGGTTGCGGCCACGCCAGCGGCGGTCTGCCATCGCGGTTTGCCCCGACGGCGCCGAATTGATGATCACGTCTCCGCGCTCGAGGTGCTCATCGGGAAGCAGCACCACCCCGCTGGCTTCGAGATCGGGCGCGACGGTGTGCAACAACTCCACGTCTTGCGGATGCAGGCGCAGCCCGGGCGTTCCCGCATGCACCGGAAACGCCGCCAGCGCCTTGCGCACAATGGGAAGGATGGCCTCGGGCTGGATCCTCAATTCATGCAGCACGACCTGCCGCGCCAGCTCGAGCGCCAACGCAACCAGCGCGTTTTCCGCCTCGACGTCCAGCGCCGCAACCGGCTGGACCAGACGGTCGATCAGCTCGCGCAGGCTGTCGCACTCCTTCTGCGCCTGCGCCCGACCAGCTTCGAGCCCTTCGAGTTGGCCGGCGGCAAAACCTTCACGGCGGCCTTCCTCCAGGCCCGCTGCCCTGCCCTCCTCATGTCCCTGCGCCTCGGCCTGGGCGTACACCGCCTCGAACTGCTGCGCCGTCGGCGGGCCGCTGGCCGTCTGGCGCGTCGCACCACCTGCTGGCGGGTGCTGCGCGTCCATGTCCTGCGGCTGCCACGGCCGGGCGGACTGGGCATTCTCCTTGGGAATGATGCTGCTCATGGCCGGAATGTGTCAGCGGGCGGCGCGGCCTCAGCCGACAAGCGCCTCGCCCCCGCCGCTGCCCAACTGGATCTGGCCAGCCGCCTCCAGGCGTGAGGCGCTCTGCAGGATTTCCTTCTGCGCGCCCTCCACTTCGCTGAGTTTGACCGGCCCCTTTGCTTCCATGTCGTCGCGCATCATCTCGGCGGCGCGCTTGGACATATTGCCAAGGAACTTGTCCTTGAGCGCATTGTTCGAGCCCTTGAGGGCAAGAATCAGCGTCTCCGAGGAAATCTCGCGCAGCAGGGTCTGCATGCTGCGGTCGTCGACGTTGATCAGGTCGTCGAACACGAACATCTGGTCCTGCACCTTGGTCGCCAGTTCGTCGTCCTGCGCGCGCAGATGTTCCATGATGCTCGACGACAGAGCTGTTTCCACCCGGTTCAATATTTCCGCAGTGACTTTGGGTCCACCCACCGCGCTGACCTGCACGCTTTGCGAATCTCCCGAGAGCTGCTCTTCCAGCACTTCGTTGAGTTCGCGCAGCGCGCTGGGCTGCAGGCCGTCAAGCGCGGCCAGACGCAGCATGGCCTCGCCGGCCTGGCGCTCGGGCAGGTAGTGCAGCACCTCACCGGCCTGCTCGGGTTCGACATACGCCAGCACCAGCGCCACCACCTGTGGATGTTCAAGCTTGATCAGCTCGGCGATGGCGCGCGGCTCAAGCCACTTGAGGTTTTCCAGACCGCTGGATTCGCCGCCGTGCAGGATGCGCTCGATCAAGGAGTTGGCGCGCTCGCCGCCAAGTGCCTTGGTCAGCGCGCCGCGCAGGAACTCGTTCGTCCCGAGCCCCAGCGCGGTCTGCTGCTCCAGCTTTTCGCGGAACTCGCGCATCACCGCATGGGCCTGGTCGGTACTGACCCGACCGAGCTTGGACATGGCCAGACCCAGGCGTTGCACTTCGCGCGGTCCGAGGTGGCGCATGATCTCTGCTGCCTGATCTTCGCCGAGGCTCAGCAGCAGCACTGCGGCGCGGTCCAGCCCGGTGAAATCGGCTTGTTCATTGGCCATCGGACAGCCACTCCTTCACCACCTGTGCCGCCCGCCGCGCGTCTTGCTTGACCAGTTCACGCGAGATCGCCGTGTCGGCCTCAAGGGTATTGCTCAGGTGAACCGTATCGGGCGCCAGTGTGCCGGGCATGCCGGCCGCGGCCGCTTCCGGCCCGCCCCTCATACCCGCTGCCTGTGCTGCGCCGCCCGCCGTCGTTTCCGTATCGGATTCCGCGGACTCGCCACGACGGACCTTTCCGGCCCCTGTGGTCGCCTTGCGCATGGCGCGGTAAGCCATGAGCCCGAGGATGAGAGCAATGACGTAAGGCACGGCCTGCCGCACGCTGTCCCACAGCCACGCCGCGCGCCACCACGGCAAGGCCTTCTCGGCCGCTTTCTGTGCCGCAGTGAAAGGCATGTTGATGACGCTCACCGTGTCACCGCGCTGGGTGCTGAAGCCGATCGCGTTTTCCACCAATTGCTTCATCTGCGCGAGCTGCGCCGGACTCATGGGGACCGGCTTGCCACTCTTGGCCTGATCGTTCACCAGCACCGAGACCGACAGGCGCTTGACCGAACCGACCGGCTGCTGGGTGTGGCTGACCGTCTTGTCGAGGTCGTAATTGGTCGTGGCCGAGGAACTGGCCGCTGTTGGCGCGAGCGCCTTGAGACTGGGAGTGATCTGGGTGAGCTGTTGCGGAGTGATCGGTGCGGAGGCAGAGCCTACGGTGAATGGCGCGGTCACGCCGCCCGGCGGCTGGTTGGACAGCGCCCCGGGCACCCCGGCAGGCAGATTGCCACTGCCGGTTGAGTTGGTACTTTGCTGCTGCTGGCTGAGCAGGTGGCCCTGGCCGTAGAACACCGAGCTGGACTCGGTCTTGGCGAAGTCGATGTCCGCCGATACCGCCACGCGCACGCCATCGCTACCCACCAGAGGCATCAGCAGCGCCTCAATCTGCTTGCGGTATTGCTGTTCGATGGTGTTGCGGTAGGCGAGTTGCTCAGGCTGGATGCCGCTGTCCGCACGCTGTCCCGCGGTAAGCAGATTGCCGTCCTGATCGACCACGCTGACGTTCTGGTCGCCCAACCCCGCCACCGCAGATGCCACCAGATGGGCGATGCCCGCCACCTGCGCACTGCCGAGCACCCGCCCCGGATAGAGCTTGAGCAGCACGGAAGCCGAGGGCTTTTCTGCCTCGCTCAAGAACACCGAGGGCTTGGGAATGGCCAGATGCACCGTGGCGGCCTCCACCGCCGAGAGCGCCTCGATGGTGCGTCCGAGTGAGCCCTCGAGTGCCCGCTGGTAATTGACCCGCTCGACGAACTGGCTGGTGCCCATGGGCTCGTTGTCGAGCACTTCAAAGCCAACACCAGCGCCTTTTGGCAGGCCTTCGGCAGCCAGTTTCATGCGCGTGGCATAGACCTGCGCGGACGGCACTTCAATGACCGCGCCGCCGCCGGTGATGTGGAACGGAATGTTGAGTTTCTGCAGCTCGCCGATCACCGCCCCGCCATCGCGCTCGGACAGATTGGTGTAGAGCACCTGATAGTCGAGGCGGCTGGTCCACATCAGGGTGACGACGATCAACGCAATCAGCGCTGCCAGCCCCGCCAGCCAGGTGAAGCGCTGGTTCATGCTCATCTCGCGAAATGCGCCCAACGGGTCTTGCATCGCAGCGGTGGTTGTCGTGGCCATGGCGTGGCGTCAGGTTGGGAACTGCGTCAAAAAATCGTCGTGACGTGGCAGCAAGAAAGGATCTGCACGCTCAGGCCTGGATATTCATGATGTCCTGGTAGGCGGATACCAACTTGTTGCGCACCTGCAGCGCCTCCTGGAACGAGAGGCTGGCCTTTTGCGAGGCCAGCATCACATCGCTCAGGCTGACATTGCCCGTACCGGCGACAAACTGCTGCTGCAAGGCGTTGGCCTGCTGCAACGCGCCGCTCACCCCGTCGACGGCGCCTTTGAGCGCGGCGGCAAAGTCGGTCTGCTGCGTGGCTGCCGTGGCGCCCAACGCTGCAGCAGCGTTGCCTCCAACGGCATCCGCCGGGCGTGCCGCAGCCTGCGCGGTCAAACTGCGCATCTGGGCGAGAACGCTTTGCATGGGATCGACTTGCATCAGGGCCTCCGGCAATTTATCGTCAGTCCAACCGGCTTGAAACCGGCATTCTGCCCATTTCAAGCAAAAGCCGTTCCAACGAGAGCATCATGGTGATTCCGGCAATTCCAGCCCGGCTTCGCGCAGCTTTTGCAGCTTGTGCCGAAGCGTACGCGGGCTAATGCCCAGGCGCTGCGCAGCCAACGATTTCGATCCCTGGCTCTGCTGCAGCGCTTCGGCGATGAGTTGGCGTTCGTTGAACGCAAGTTCACTGCCAAGATCGCCTGCGCTCAGTGCCGGCGCTGGAAGCGGCGGCGTGGCGATGCGAAACGACGTCTCGCCGGTCGTTGGAGGAAACAGCAAATCCGCCACCGAGATGATGCCGCTCTGACTGAGGATGGCGGCGCGTTGCATCACGTTGTCGAGTTCGCGCACATTGCCCGGCCAGCCGTGCGCCAGAAGCGCCTGCTGCGCCGAGGCATCGAGTCGCGGCGTCTTGTCCAAGCCGAACTGCGCCGCGTGCCGCGCCAACATGGCCTGAGCCAGCGGCAGAATATCGTCGCGACGCTCGCGCAGAGGTGGAATGTGCACGGGAAACACACTCAGACGGTAATACACATCCTCGCGCAGCACGCCCTGCTTCACCGCCTGCTGCAGATCGCGGTTGCTGGTGGCGATGAGCCGCAGGTCAAGCACGATGCGCTTGCGTCCACCCAGGCGCTCGATCTCGCGCTCCTGCAGCACGCGCAGCAGCTTGGCCTGCAACGCCGGGGCCATTTCCGTGACTTCATCGAGCAACAGGGTGCCGCCCTGCGCCTGCTCGAACTTGCCGGGGGCCGACTGACTTGCGCCAGTGAACGCGCCCTTCTCAAAGCCGAACAGGGTGGCTTCGAGCAAGGTTTCCGGGATCGCCGCACAGTTGATGGCGATGAACGGCCCCGCCGCGCGCGGCGACTCCGCGTGGACAAAGCGTGCCATGACCTCCTTGCCCACCCCGCTTTCACCCAGCAGCATCACGGTCACATCGGTCTGCGCCGCGCGGCGGGCAATGCCCAGAATGCCCTGCATGGCGCTGGACACGGCCACCAATCCGGCGACTTCTTTCGCAGGCGGCGACGCCTTGGCTGTCGAGAAAGGCTGTGGCGCAGCGGTCGCCGACCTGTCCCTGTCTTTTGGCGCGGTCAGCGCCGCGGCGCCGGGCACGAATTGGCGGATCTTTGACAGCGCTTCCGCCACGTCCAGAGGCGCGCTCAGGTAGTCTGCCGCGCCGTTTTGCAACGCCTGCACCGCCGCCTGCACCGAGGCGTGACGGGCCATGAACAGCACCGGCAGCTTGGGATGCAAGTCATGCAGCCGTGCCAGCATGCGGGCGGCATCGATGCCTTCACCTTCACCGTCGCAAAACACCAGATCCGGCGACCAGCCTTGCTCCACCACCTGCAAAGCCAGGTCTTCGGCGTCAAGCAACTGCGTCACACAGCCCGCGGCCTGCAAGTCGTCGCAAAGGCGCTGCCCGCGAGCGGAGTCATGGTCGATCAGCAGGATGCGCGGTGAAGTCATTGGGGTGGAAAGCGTGCGGGCAGGCGCGGCGGCAGGAAACAGCAGGAAGTTAGCAAATCCAGGGCCTGCATGGTGACGATTTTCCGACACCTGGGTTCGGGGTGGGAAAATCTAGTCGCGCGATTCGGTGCCCAGCCCGTACTTGCGGATTTTTTCCACCAGGGTCGTGCGACGCAAGCCCAGGCGTTGCGCGGCGTGAGCAATCACGTTGCGACTGCGCTCCAACGCCTGTTCGATCAGACTGCGCTCGATCTGCTCCAGATAGGCGCGCAGATCCAGACCGTCCTCCGGCAGCACCGGCTGCAGCGCAGGTTCGGCCAGCGCCCCCATGAGCGCATGCAGGCCGTCTTGA
>JBAUTC010000239.1:0-3848 GCA_049582025.1 Thiomonas sp. | reverse complement strand
GGCGCTTGTTTTATCCGATGGAAACGGCCAGTGGAGATCACTCCACTGGCCGTTTCCATTCTGAAAAGGCGATGGCTGGCCGCTCAGGATGAGCCAAGCCCACCTCAGGTTTTCTTGGGCCCACGGATCACGTCAAGTTGCAGGGGTATAGCGGCGCAGGCGAAGGGAAATATCGCGCAGCGCGGTCACCCCGCTGTCTTCCGCACGATGGCACCAGTCCTGTAGCTTCAGACGAAGCTGTTCGGCGTTGAGGTTGGTCTGCTCCCAGACCGCCCTGAGTTCTTCACGCATGTGGAGTAACTTGCCCAGGTTCGGGCTGGCACTTGCAGCCGCATCCACCAAGGCACGCGACCGTTCGCACAGAATGTCGTGCTCAACACCGATCCAGCGCTTGGCCGCGCGCAAGGCAGGCAAATTGGCTGCAGCCCCCTGCTCAGCGGCACGGGCGAGTTCTGCCTTGAGCGTGGATTTCAGACCGTACGCGTAGCGCGCCATCAACTCATACCGGTTTGCAATCACAGCCTGCAGCGTCAATTGATCCACTTCTGCCCTCACCTCACCCAACCTGAACTGGGGCGGCAGCTTGCGCGGCTTGGCCAATCCGACCCAGGACAAGGCGCGAATATAGGCCCAGCCAATATCAAATTCCCACCATTTGACCGAGAGCTTGGCCGACGTCGGATAGGTGTGGTGATTGTTGTGCAGTTCTTCACCGCCAATGAGCAGGCCCCAGGGAGAAATATTGTGGCTCCTATCCCGGGCGGAAAAATTGCGATAGCCCCACCAGTGCCCCAGACCATTGATCACACCGGCCGCCCAGATGGGAATCCACAGCATCTGCACCGCCCATACCGAGGCCCCGATCGCCCCGAACAGCAACACATCAAGTATCAGCAACAGGCCCACCCCCTGCCAGGCAAAGCGGGAGTAGATGTTGCGCTCCACCCAATCGTCTGGCGTGCCGTGGCCGAATTTGCTCAAGGTTTCTGCATTTCTCGACTCGACGCGGTAAAGCTCGGCGCCACGCAGCAGAACAGTATCAATGCCTCGCGTGACGGGGCTGTGGGGATCGTCGACCGTTTCGCACTTGGCGTGATGCTTGCGGTGAATGGCTACCCATTCCTTGGTCACCATGCCCGTGGTGAACCACAGCCAGAAACGAAAAAAATGCGACGCGATGGGATGAAGTTCCAGCGCACGGTGCGCCTGGGCACGGTGAAGAAAAATCGTGACTGCAGCAATGGTGATATGCGTGGTGATCAACGCAAACAGCACGATTTGCCACCAGGAAGCCTGAAGCAGGCCGTGCCCCGCCCAATTCAAAAACACATCTAACATCAGAAACTTTCAGATCAATACAACTCTGTTGGAGCAACTCAGAGCGCAAAAGTTGCGTGCATTATCCGACGATCCTCTGCCGCCGTGTTCAGGGCAAACGCGAAGCCGTTGTCAGTCTGCAAGCGTCGGAGCATGTTGCTCCACGGTGGAGGCGGCGGCACGGCGCTGCAGCACGGCCGCGTAAAACCCATCGGTGCCGTGACGACCGGGCAGAAGCTGCAGATCACCGTGCGAAGTCAGCCCCTCTGCCTTGACGCCTTGGTGGCTCAGCACAGCGTCCGCCGGAACGCGCTCGAACTCGGGATGCGCGGCAAGAAATGCGTTCACAATGCCGCTGTTTTCCTCCGGCAGAATGCTGCAGGTGGCGTAGACCAGACGTCCTCCGGGCTTCAGCAAGGTGGACGCCGATTGCAGGATATTGGCTTGTTTTGCGGTCAACTCCGCGACATCTTCCGGCTTTTGCCGCCATTTCATATCCGGATTGCGGCGCAGGGTCCCCAGGCCAGAGCACGGCGCATCGACCAGAACGCGATCGACCTTGCCCGCCAGGCGCTTCACCCGCTCATCGCGTTCGTGGGCGATGGCCACCGGATAAACGTTGCTCAGACCGCTGCGTAGCAGACGCGGCTTGAGCTTGGCGAGGCGGTAGTCCGCCACATCAAAGGCGTAAAGCCTGCCAGTGCTGCGCATCATGGCGCCCAGCGCCAGGGTTTTTCCACCAGCCCCGGCGCAGAAATCCACCACCATTTCGCCACGACGCGGAGCCAGCAGAACGGCCAGCAACTGGCTGCCTTCGTCCTGCACTTCCACCCAACCTTCGCGGAAGACGGTGAGGTCTTGCAGCGCTGGTTTGCCTTCAAGACGCACGCCCCAGGGGGAGTACGGAGTGGCTTGCGCCGGAATCTTCAAGCGGGCGAACACGTCGAGCACAGCCTCACGCCGGGCCTTTTGCACATTCACCCGCAGGTCCAGCGGCGCCGGACGCAGCAGCGATTGCGCCAGCGACGGGTACTCGTCGCCATATTCCTTCTGCAGAGCCGTGGCCAGCCACTCGGGCAGACTCCAACGCACCGCCTCGGGCAGGGCCATCGCATCCTGCGTCAACAGACGCTTGCGCCATTCCAGCTGCTCAGGCGAGAACGCGGCATGCATCGACGCGGCATTTCCCGACCATCCGAGAATCGCGAGCCGCAGCTCCATGGCGCCGCCAATGCTCTCGTCGCTCGCGGCGAGGGTCTGGAACAGACGCAGATGCCGCAGGACTTGATAGATCGTGTCTGCCAGAATCTGCCGGTCGATCTTGCCGAGTTGTGGGCGTGCACGGAAATGCCGCGACAGCACGGCGTCGGCAGCGGCGTCAAAACGCAGCATCTCGCGCAGCACGTCGCGCGCGGTGTAAAGCAGGTCACGCGGTTTCATTGCGCTCTTTCAAAGGTGACAATCGGAAGCTGGCAGGATGCTGGTGCGCAGACCATGGATCTGCACCCGTCCTTCCAGCAAGGCGCGCACCACGGGTGGATAGATGCGGTGCTCTTCAACCAGCACGCGCGCGGCAAGGGATTGCGGTGTGTCATCGTCGTGCACCGGTACCGCCGCCTGCGCAAGAATCGGGCCGTGGTCGAGGGCATTGCTCACCAGATGCACCGTGGCCCCATGCCATTTCACGCCCTCTTCCAGCGCGCGGGCATGGGTGTGCAGGCCGGTGAACGCCGGCAGCAGGGAAGGATGAATGTTCACCAGCCGCCCGGAGAAACGCTCGACAAACGCCGTACCCAGCACCCGCATGAAACCACACAAAGCGACGACGTCTGGGTTCAACTCGGCAATGGCATCGCCCAAGGCCAGGTCAAAGGCGTCGCGGCTGGGAAAATCGGCATGCGCCACGACTTGCGTGGGCACGCCGAATGCACCTGCCACATCCAGCCCCGAAGCGTCCGCGCGATTGCTGATCACTCCGCGCACGCTCTCCATCCAGCCCTGTTCACGCGCGGCCTGGAGAATGGACTGCAGATTGCTGCCGCGCCCGGATATGAGTAGCACCAGATTTTTCATCGGCGGGCAGTGTAGCCGCCGGAGGACACGACACTGCCCTAGTGCGTGAATAATGACAAGCTTTCCTCCCGGAATCCTCCGATGAAATGCCCTTTTTGCCAAAACCCCGATACGCAGGTGATTGAAACCCGCGATGTGGAAGACGGCATCGCCCTGCGGCGACGGAGGCGCTGCAGCCATTGCGACAAGCGCTTCACCACCTACGAGCGTGCTGAAGTCAGCTTTCCCGTGGTGGTGAAAAAGGATGGCCGCCGCACGGAGTACGACCGCGACAAACTGCGCGCCTCGTTCCTGTTGGCGCTGCGCAAGCGTCCGGTCAGCGCGGATGCGGTGGATACTGCCATCGGACGTGTCGAGCAATTGCTGCTGCAAACCGGTGCACGCGAACTCCCATCGCCCCAGATCGGCAGCTGGGTGATGGAAGAACTGCGCAACCTGGACAGCATTGCCTACGTGCG
>JBAUTC010000238.1:0-1675 GCA_049582025.1 Thiomonas sp. | reverse complement strand
GCATCGAGGCCACGACCCGGCGCAGTTCGGCGATGGGCAGGCCTTCCTCGAGGATCATGCCGCAGGTGAGGTAGAGCGGGCGCGCGCCGCTCACGGCCAGGTCGTTGACGGTGCCGGCCACGGCGAGCTTGCCGATGTCGCCGCCGGGGAAGAACAGCGGCGTGACGACGTAGGAATCGGTAGTCATGGCCAGCCGGTCGCCGTGCGCGGCGAGTTGGTTCAGGTCGATGCGGGCCTGGTCTTCGAGGGGAGAGAGCAGCGGATTGTCGAAGGCGCGCACGAACAGATCGTCGATCAGGTCGCGCATGGCCTTGCCGCCGCTGCCGTGTGACAGGGTGATCTGCGCGTCGGACACCTTGCCGCTGCGCTGGCGCATCGCGGGTTCGGGGGCGTTCATGGGGTGGTCTCCAGATGGGCGGCCATGCGCGCGTCAAGCTGCACGCGGCGAGTCTGGTGGCCGTAGTTGTAATAGGCGGCGCAGGCGCCTTCGGACGACACCATCAGCGCACCCAGTGGCGTCTCGGGTGAGCAGGGGGCGCCGTAGACCTTGCACTCCCAGGGACGGATGGTGCCCTTGAGCACCTCGCCGCACTGGCACGACTTGGGATCGGCGATGCGCAGATTGGGCACGGCGAACTTGTGCTCGGCATCGAAGGCGGCGTACTTGCTGCGCATGCGCACGCCGGAATGGTCGATCGATCCCAGGCCGCGCCATTCGAAGAACGCACGCAGCTCGAACACGTCGCTGATGGCCTGCAGCCCCGGCGGATTGCCGCCGGCGGGTACCACGCGGGCGTACTGGTTCTCCACCGCGCAGTGGCCCTCGGCCATCTGGCGGATGAGCATCCACAGAGACTGCAGGATGTCCAGCGGTTCGAAGCCTGTGATCACGATGGGGCGGCGATAGTCCCGCGCGACAAACGCAAACGGCGCTTCGCCCACCACCATGCAGACGTGGCCGGGAGCGAGAAAACCGTCGATCTGCATGTCGGGCGAATCGAGGATGGCCTTGATGGTCGGTACCGTGGTGATGTGGTTGCAGAACAGAGAGAAGTTGCGGATGCCCTCGCGCTCGGCCTGCAGCACGGTGAGTGCGGTGCTGGGCATGGTGGTCTCGAAACCCAGGGCGAAGAACACCACCTCGCGGTCGGGGTTGCGGCGGGCGAGGTCCAGCGCGTCCAGCGGGGAATACACCATGCGCACGTCGGCACCGTCGGCCTTGGCCTGCAGCAGGCTCTTTTGCGAGCCGGGCACGCGCATGGCGTCGCCGAAGGTGGTGAAGATCACCTCCGGGCGCTGGGCGATGGCGATGCAGTCGTCCACCCGGCCCATCGGCAGCACGCACACCGGGCAGCCCGGGCCGTGGACCATCTCGATGCGCTCGGGCAGCATCTGCTCAAGGCCGTAGCGGAAGATGGTGTGGGTGTGGCCGCCGCAGAATTCCATGATCTGCAGCGGGCGGTTGTGCGCGGCGGGAATGCGCTCGAGTAGCGCGCCGATCTGGTGCACCAGGGCGCGGGCCTTTTGTGGGTCGCGGAATTCGTCAACGTACTGCATGGTCGGTGTCCTTGATGGCGCCGCGCTGGTCGGCCAGCAGGGTGTGGGTCAGATCCCAGAGGATGTGATACAGCGAGACGTGCACTTCCTGCACGCGGTGGATGGAGTCGGTGTCGAC
>JBAUTC010000237.1:0-9239 GCA_049582025.1 Thiomonas sp. | reverse complement strand
GCGTCATCGCCCTGGCGCTGGGTGACCAAGCGGCGATTTCCTCCGCAGACTGGTCGACGTACCGAGTCACCGGAGTCGCGCATCTGATGAGCATTTCCGGTCTGCTCATCACTCTGCTGGCCTGGAGAACCCTGCGCCTCGTGGCTTGGCTGTGGCGACAGACAGCCCGCCTCCCCCGCCCGTGGACTCTGGTCGTGCCCGCCCCCACCCTCGCCGCCTGGGCGGCGCTGCTGGCCGCCACCACATACGCACTGATCGCCGGCTGGGGCGTGCCTGCGCAACGTACTCTATTGATGCTCGCCGTGGTGCTGTTGCTGCGCCAGCGCGGGCTGCGCGCCGACTGGCGCGATGTGATGGCGCTCGCGCTGATCGCCGTGCTGCTGTGGGACCCGTGGGCGGTGCTGCAGGCCGGATTCTGGCTGTCTTTCGTCGCCGTGGGACTGTTGTTCATCGCGGGCGAGCCCCGGCAAGCCGAATCCTCAGCGCGCGCATCTGCCAGCGCCGACGCTGCGATCGCACCCGGCCTGCTGCAGCGTGGCTGGCAAACTCTGCGCAGCGCCAGCCACACGCAGTGGGTGGCCACCATCGCCTTGCTGCCACTCACCCTGCTGTTCTTTCAGCAGATCGCGGTGCTGTCGCCTCTGGCCAATGCACTGGCAATTCCTGTCGTCACCCTGGCTGTCGCCCCGCTGGCCGTCGGCGGATTGCTGCTACCCACGCCACTGGACGGCTGGGCATGGCAGCTTGCAGCGTGGCTGCAACACGGCGTCGATCTGGTTTTGCGGCAATTGGCAGGATGGCCGCTGGCGCAATGGCACGCCGCCGCGCCCGACGCCGTAACACTGGCGCTCGCCGCACTGGGTGCGCTGGCTTTGGCACTGCCATGGACCTGGCGGCTGCGCGCACCGGGTTTGCTGCTGCTGTTGCCGCTGACGAGCAACCCCGGCACACAACCCGCGCCGGGGGAAATGGAATTGTGGTTTGCCGATGCAGGCCAAGGCATGGCGGTGGTCGTACGCACGGCGCGCCACACCCTGCTCTATGACACCGGCCCACGGCAGGCGCCTGGAGTAGACGCGGGAAGCCGAGTGCTCTTGCCACTGTTGCACAGCCTGGGTGCGCGCCGTCTCGACCGGGTGGTCATCAGCCATGACGACCGCGACCATGCGGACGGCGCGATGACCATCGCCCGCGCATACCCCGAGGCGGATCTGCTCACCTCCATCCCTGCAGCCTCCGCTGCGCGCCTCGGCCTCAGGACGCCGCAAGCCTGCGTGGCCGGGCAGCGCTGGAACTGGGACGGCGTGGACTTCCGCATCATCAGCCCCCTGCCGGATGGCGCGCAGCGCAGCGACAACGCCACCTCTTGCGTGCTGCACGTGGCCGCGCGCGGCGGCTCGGTGCTGCTCACCGGCGATATCGACCAGCCTCAGGAGCGCGCCCTGCAGGCGGCAGACGCACTACCCTATGCCGACGTCCTGCTGGTGCCGCATCACGGTAGCAAGACCTCGTCCAGCGACGCCCTACTCGACACCGTGATGCCACGGGCCGCCGTGGTGCAGGCGGGCTACCGCAATCGCCACCATCATCCCCACCCGCAGGTGGTGGAGCGCTACACCGCGCGGGGCATCCAGGTCTGGCGCACCGACCTCCAGGGCGCCTTGCGCTGGCGCGACGGGACGCCGGACACCATTGAAAGCTGGCGCGCGGTGCGTGCGCATTACTGGAACGCCGACCCGACTCTTTCCAACACACCCCTTTGAAATGTCCCGGCAAGATGCGCGTCTGGCCTGTATCTTGCTAAATTGACAAGGCAGGTTTGCCCAGACAGCCAATCCGAGAAACGACGATGCGCTTCTACGATGAAATGACCCCCACAGAGGGTGGTGTACGTCCCCACTACGCGCAATATGCGCACTGGCTGGCGCAGCAGCCACCCGACACGATCAGCGCCAAACGCGAGGAGGCCGAGCTCATCTTTCGCCGCGTCGGCATCACCTTCGCTGTCTACGGCGACGAGGCGGGCACCGAGCGTCTCATCCCCTTCGACCTGATTCCGCGCATCATCCCCGCCGCCGAGTGGAAGCACCTCGAGGCCGGGCTGAAGCAGCGCGTCACCACGCTCAACCGCTTCATCCACGACGTCTATCACGACCAGGAGATCCTCAAGGCTGGCATCGTGCCGCAGGAACAGGTCTTTGCCAACGCGCAGTTCCGTCCGGAAATGATGGGCGTCGACCTGCCGCACCACGTGTATGCACAGATTGCGGGCATCGACATCGTGCGGGCAGAAAACGCACAGGGCGAAGGCGAGTATTACGTGCTCGAGGACAACCTGCGCGTCCCGTCGGGCGTGAGCTACATGCTGGAAAACCGCCGCATGATGATGCGGTTGTTCCCCGAACTGTTCGCCCGCCACAGCATCGCTCCGGTGGCGCACTACCCCGACATGCTGCTGGAAAAGCTGCGCGCCGTCGCCCCGTCCGGCGTGAGCGACCCGACCGTGGTGGTGCTCACCCCTGGCATGTACAACTCGGCCTACTTCGAGCACGCCTTCCTCGCGCAGCAGATGGGCGTGGAGCTGGTGGAGGGGCAGGACCTGTTCGTCAAGGACAACTTTGTCTACATGCGCACCACTCAGGGCCCGCAGCGGGTGGACGTGATCTATCGCCGCATCGACGACGATTTCCTCGACCCGCAAGTCTTCCGCGCAGAGTCCGCCATCGGCTGCCCAGGGCTGATGAGCGCCTACCGGGCGGGCAATGTGAACCTGGCCAACGCCATCGGCACCGGGGTGGCGGACGACAAGTCCATCTACCCCTATGTGCCACGCATGATCGAGTTCTATCTGGGCGAAAAACCGCTGCTGAACAACGTGCCCACCCGCATGTGCCGCGAGCGCGACAGCCTGGCCTATGTGCTGGAGCATCTGCCCGAGCTGGTGGTCAAGGAGGTGCATGGCGCCGGCGGTTACGGCATGCTGGTCGGCCCGGCTTCGACCAAGGCCGAGATCGCCGCGTTCGCCGAGAAGATCAAGGCCCACCCGGACCACTACATCGCGCAGCCCACGCTGGCCCTATCCACCTGCCCCACTTATGTGGAGTCGGGCATCGCACCGCGCCACCTCGACCTTCGGCCCTTCGTGCTCTCGGGCAAGACGGTGTCGATCGTGCCCGGCGGCCTCACCCGTGTCGCGCTGGGAGAAGGCTCGCTGGTCGTCAACTCCTCACAGGGCGGCGGCACCAAAGATACCTGGGTGCTTGAAAGGTAAGCCCGCCCGCCATCGCACAGACCCGTTTCGAGAAACCGCACCATGCTCAGCCGAACCGCCGATCACCTGTTCTGGATGGCCCGTTACACCGAACGTGCCGAAAACACCGCCCGCATGCTTGACGTGCATGTGCAGTCCGCCCTGCTGCCGCAAGGCGCTGAGACCATGCAACTGGGCTGGCGCGGCCTGCTGGGCATTTCCGAGCTGACCGCCGCCTACACCGAACGCCACGGCGAAATCGACGCCGAGAAGGTGCTCGACTTCATGGTGTGCGACATCGAAAACCCCTCCTCCATCCAGAGCTGTCTGCGCGCCGCACGCGAAAACGCCCGCGCCGTGCGCGGCGCCATCACCACCGAAGTGTGGGAAACGGTCAACCAGACCTGGCTCGAATCGCAGCGCATGCTGGCGCGCGGCCTGTACAAGCTGGACCCAGTGCAATTTTTCGAGTGGGTGAAATACCGCTCGCACCTCTCGCGTGGCGTCACCTCCGGCACCATGCTGCAGGACGAGGCCTATCACTTCCTGCGCATCGGCACCTTTCTGGAACGCGCAGACAACACCGCCCGCCTGCTCGACGTGAAATTCCACGCCCTGCAGTCCGACTTCTACGGTTCATCCACCGGCAATGGCCGCGCGCCCGAGCAGGACTTCTACCACTGGTCCGGCGTGCTGCGCTCGGTTTCGGGTTTCGAGGTGTACCGCAAGGTATACCGCGACGTCATCACCCCCGAGCGCGTCGCTGATCTGCTCGTGCTGCGGCCAGACATGCCACGGTCGCTCACAGCATGCATGATGGCGGTCAACGAACATCTGCATGCCGTGGCCAATCCGCAATCGCGCGAAACACTGCGCCGCGCCGGCCTGCTCAGCGCCCAACTGCAATTCGGACGCCTGGACGACATCATGGCCACGGGTCTGCACGCCTATCTCACCCATTTCCTCGAACGCATCAACGATCTGGGCGGCGGTATCAGCCAGGACTTTCTCGCTGCCTGAAGTCCAGCTTCAAGGCCGCTTCCCTTTCTCTTCCCCCAAGGTGCCCGGATGTCCATCCACGTCGCGCTCACGCACACCACCACCTACCGTTTCGACCGTCCGGTAGGCCTGTCGCCGCATGTGGTGCGGCTGCGCCCCGCGCCGCATTGCCGCACGCCCATCCTGTCGTACAGCCAGCGCATCGAACCTGCCAACCATTTCATCAACTGGCAGCAGGATCCGTTCGCCAACTATCTGGCGCGGCTCACGTTTCCAGAAAAGACCACTGAGCTGCAGATCACCATCGATCTGGTAGCCGAGATGTCGGTGCTCAACCCGTTCGACTTCTTTCTCGAACCCGAGGCGGAAAATTTCCCCTTCAGCTACGCCCCGCAACTCAAGGATGAATTGACCCCGTACTTGGCCGCCGACCCGCTCACTCCGCGCCTGGAAGCACTGATCAAGAGCATCGATCTCACTGCGCGCCGCACACAGGATTTTCTCGTCGATCTCAATCAGGGACTGCAGCGCGACATCGGCTACACCATCCGCATGGAGCCAGGCGTGCAGACGCCCGAGCAGACCTTGGAACTGGCCTGCGGTTCCTGCCGCGACACCGGCTGGCTGCTTGTGCAGGTGCTGCGCCATCTGGGGCTGGCAGCGCGTTTCGTCTCGGGATACCTCATCCAGCTCGCGCCTGACGTCAAGGCGCTCGACGGCCCAACCGGGGCCGAGACCGACTTCACCGATCTGCACGCCTGGTGCGAGGTCTATCTGCCCGGCGCCGGCTGGATCGGCCTCGACCCCACTTCCGGCCTGCTTGCCGGCGAAGGCCACATTCCACTCGCATGCACCCCGCGGCCCTCGGGCGCTGCCCCGGTGGAAGGCCTGATCGACGAATGCGAGGTGGAGTTCAACCACCATATGGCGGTCAGCCGCATTTATGAGTCGCCGCGTGTCACGAAGCCGTACACCGACGACCAATGGCAGTCGGTGCTCGCCCTGGGCGAAGTGGTCGACCAGCAACTCAAGGACGGCGACGTGCGCCTGACCCAGGGCGGCGAGCCGACCTTCGTCGCCACCACCGACCGCGACGCACCGGAGTGGAACATCGACGCGCAGGGTCCGACAAAGCGCGGCTACGCCGGCGAACTCATCGGCAAGCTCATCAATCGCTACGGGCCCGGCGGCTTTTTGCACTTTGGCCAGGGCAAGTGGTATCCGGGTGAACAGTTGCCGCGCTGGGCGCTGTCGGCCATCTGGCGGCGCGACGGTCAGCCCTGCTGGCACGACCCCAGCCTGTTCGCCGACGAGCGGCTGGGCGGCACCGCCACCCGCTTCGACGCCCACACCTTCATCCTCGCCCTGGTGGACACCATCAACGTCAACCCGGCGCATGTGCAGACCGGCTATGAAGACACCTGGTACTACCTGTGGCGCGAACGCCGCCTGCCGGTCAACGTCGATCCCTTCGACTCGCGGGTCGAGGACGAACTGGAGCGCGCCCGCCTGCGCAAGGTCTTCGAGCAAGGGTTGAAAACCCCCACCGGCTACGCCCTGCCGATCCGGCGCGAAGCAGAAGCGCCCGGGCTCAGCGGTCCGCGCTGGATCTCCGGCCCGTGGTTCTTCCGCGACGAGCGCATGTACCTGTTTCCCGGCGACTCGGCCATGGGCTGGCGCCTGCCGCTCGACTCCCTGCCCTGGGCCACCGAGGGCGAACGCGCCTCCGACTGGGCGCAGGATCCCTTCGCCCCCCGCAACACCCTGCCCGAAGCGGCCCTGCTCCGCACCCAATACGGCCCTATGCACCGTGTTGGCGGCGGTTACGCCGAGGGCGGCACCGTCGGCGTGCAAAACCAGGGCGCCAATGCACCAAACCGGAGCGCAGCGGCTGGAGCAGGCGCCGGCACGGCGGGTATGCCGAGCGGAGATGGTCAGCGTCTGCGGCCAGGAGATGGTCGACAACCACAGCGCTTCGAGTCGGCTGGATGGATGGTGCGCACTGCGTTGTGCGTGGAAGCGCGCGACGGCATTCTGTATGTGTTCATGCCGCCGCTGACGACAGTGGAAGACTATCTCGACCTGCTCGCTGCAATCGAAACCACCGCGCAGCGCCTGCAGGTCAAGCTGGTGCTCGAAGGCTACCCGCCACCGCGCGATCCACGCCTGAACCTGCTGCAGGTCACACCCGATCCCGGGGTGATCGAAGTCAACATCCACCCGGCACACAACTGGGCGGAGATCGTCGATCACACCGAGTTCTTGTACCAAGCCGCTTTCGAAACCAGGCTGGGCGCGGAAAAGTTCATGCTCGACGGTCGCCACACCGGCACTGGCGGCGGCAACCACGTTGTGCTCGGCGGTGCCACTCCGGCGGAGAGCCCCTTTCTGCGCCGACCCGATCTGCTCGCCAGCCTCATCGCCTACTGGCACAACCACCCCAGCCTCAGCTATCTGTTTTCCGGCCTGTTCATCGGCCCCACCAGCCAGGCGCCGCGTGTGGACGAGGCGCGCGACGATCAGGTCTACGAGCTGGAAATTGCCTTGGGCGAGCTTCGGGCGAACCGCGGGCGATTCGGCGTGAACGCTCCTCCCTGGCTGGTCGATCGCGCCCTACGCAACATCCTGATCGACGTCACCGGCAACACCCACCGCAGCGAGTTCTGCATCGACAAGCTCTACAGTCCTGACGGCGCCACCGGGCGTCTGGGCCTGCTGGAGCTGCGCGCCTTCGAAATGCCGCCGCATGCGCGCATGAGCGTGGTGCAGCAACTGCTGTTACGCGCATTGATCGCCCGCTTCTGGCACGCGCCCTACACCGCCACGCTGCAGCGCTGGGGGACGGCCCTGCACGACCGCTTCCTGCTGCCGACCTTCATTGCGATGGATTTCGACGACGTGCTCACCGAACTGCGCGAGGCTGGTTTCGACTTCGACCCGCAATGGTTCGCACCGCACCACACCTTTCGTTTTCCGCTGCTGGGCGACTACGCCGTGCGCGGCATGAAGCTGGAACTTCGCATGGCACTCGAACCCTGGCATGTGATGGGCGAGGAAGGCGCCGCGGGTACCACGGTGCGCTATGTCGACTCCTCGCTGGAGCGGGTGGAGGTGAAGATCAATGGCCTGACCGACAGCCGCCATGTCCTTACGGTGAACGGTCAGGCTGTGCCGCTGCAACCCACCGGACGCAATGGCGAATACGTCTGCGGCGTTCGCTATCGCGCCTGGCATCCGCCCTCGGCGCTGCACCCCAGCATCGGCGTGCACGCGCCACTGACCTTCGACCTCGTCGATACCTGGATGCAACGCTCGCTCGGCGGCTGCCAGTACCACGTCGAGCATCCGGGCGGCAGCAATCCGAGCGTCTTCCCCATCAATTCCTACGAGGCCGAGAGCCGCCGTCTGTCGCGCTTCTTCCGCATGGGGCACACCCCCGGGCGGATGCGGGTGGCCCCGGCGCATCCCAGCCTGGAATTCCCCTTCACCCTCGATTTACGAACGGGAGTGTGAAGTTTGACCGCAATCGGGGGGATGCGGGACATTCCCTGCGCTCCCCACCATGCCACAATGCCGTATGGCTAGTCTGTTTCAAACCCAATCCCAAGGCAGCGCCGACCCGGGCGAGGAATGTATTTCACTCGCCCGCGATTTGGCCTCCCCCGTCATCCCCGGACATTGGGACGAACTGCGCGGGTCATCCTCCGACGGCCAGGCAGGCGCGCCCCTCACGCCGTTATGGAACAACTTTTTCCGCCTGCTCGGCCCCGGCGGATTCGATAGCCTGAGCACCCGGCAGCAACAGTTGCTGCAGCAGATCCACGACGACGGCGTGACCTACAACGTCCACGCTGACTCGGCCCAGGCGGTGCGCGCGTGGTCGGTCGACCTGTTTCCGCTGCTGGTCGATTCCGCCTCCTGGAAGCAGATTTCGGCAGGCGCCGCGCAGCGCGCCGCCCTGCTCAACGCCATTCTCGCCGACGTCTATACCGGCCCGCAGCGCACCCTCAAGGAGGGGCTGCTTCCGCCGGCCCTGGTTCTGGGACACCCCGGCTACCTGCGTGCGGTGCATGGCCATGCACCACCGGGGAATGTCTGGCTGCACATCGCCGCCTTCGATCTGGCGCGCGGACCCGACGGGGTCTGGCGCGTGGTCAACCAGCGGCTGCAGGCACCCTCGGGTCTGGGTTACCTGCTGGAAAACCGAATCCTCATCTCCCGACTGTTCCCGGACGCGTTCAGCCACCTCAAGGTGCAACGCCTGGCCGCCAGTTACCGGCTGGTGATGGACACGCTTCTGCGGCTATCGCCCGGCGGAGTGGGCAGCCGCGTGGTGCTGCTCACGCCGGGCCCTTACAGCGAGACGTATTTCGAGCAGGTCTATCTGGCACGCTACCTCGGCATCACACTCGCCGAGGGCAGCGACCTCACCGTGCGCGAAGACCGTCTGTTCCTCAAGACCCTGCGCGGCCTGGAGCCGGTGCATGTGGTGCTGCGACGCCTGGACGACAGTTTCTGCGACCCGCTGGAACTGCGCCCCGATTCGATGCTGGGCATCGCCGGGCTGCTACAGGCGGTGCGCGCGGGCAATGTGCTCGTCGCCAACGCGCTGGGCGCAGGCTTTCTCGAATCGACAGCGGTGCAGGGTTTTCTGCCCAAGTTGTGCGAGAGACTATTGGGCGAGCCGCTCAAGCTTCCCTCACTGCCCACCTGGTGGTGCGGCGAGCCGGGCGTCTGCGATGCACCACTGGATGACCTGCGCTCCTGGGTGATCAAACCGGTCCATGCCGACTGCGGCTTCGAACCCACGGTGATGGCAAGCCTCGACTTCGGCCAGCTCCCCCCGTGGCGCGAGCGGGTGCAGTCCAACCCAGCGCTCGTCACCCTGCAGCAATACCAGCCTCTGCCGCATGTTCCGGTGTGGAGCGACGACCGCCTCGCTGCGCGCGCCGCCATGCTTCGCGTCTACGCCCTGTCCGACGGTCAGGGC
>JBAUTC010000236.1:0-3134 GCA_049582025.1 Thiomonas sp. | reverse complement strand
CGGCGCGTCCCCGGCGCTCGAGGCAACCGGCAGACGCCGTGTTGCCGCTCTTCGAGTTTGAATCGGACTACGCAAAGAGCTTGTGTTGCATGCCCATCATCGTGCGCTACAAACTCGATGCCTGCCGCATCAAACTTTCGCTACAAGATTGGCAGCGTCTTGATCGTGCGACACGCAAGTTGCTGATCATTGAGGATGCCGACGGCACAGGGGCACAAAGACGCTATCGACACCTGCTCGTACATGCGATCGTCCACCAAGCCAAAATCCAACCAGTCAGAATGCCTGCGCGCCATACGGAAAGCGACTGGGACTGCGTTGTCTTGCCCGACCGCGTGCGTCAAAGCGCTCTGGACAAGAGTCTCCCGCTCAACGGTCGCCGTAGCTGGGCAGACCTCAACGCGCTGCAACGCTTCGCACTCTTCAAACTCACCCGTTCGGGGCATGAGAACTGCAATTTCTCCCGCGCGCTGCGAGAGTTTGGTTTGACGGCATCCTGATCCCAAGAAGGATCTTCACACCCCGCGTCGGGCGCGCATGGACTCGCCGATGGCGTGAAGTTGATCTTCGCCCAGCAGACGTTTGGCCATGGGTAGGAGTTCCCCCTCTTCACGCGTGATATGGCGGGTGTGCTGCGCGATGAAATCTGCCACCACTGCCGAGTCGATCGCCCCAGAATCCCCTGTGCTAAGCGCCTGTAGTTGAACGCGCAAGCCTTGCCAGACAGCGTCGAGTTCCCGGTGCTCGCGAGTCAGGGTCTGGGTGATTTCACGAAGACAGACGGCATCGGAACCCGCCATGGCTTCCAGCAGGGCAGGAAATAGGTCGCGCTCCTCGTCGGCGTGGTGGTTGCGTCCAGCCGTATCGAAATAGTGCATGACGTTGACGGCCGCCTGTCTAGCATCGGCATCCGCACCGTGCGCGGCCAGATGGGCGGGAAGGCGCTGCAATGTGGCGCATTGCCCTTCGATGCGATCGTGACAGGCGGACAACATGTCCAGCGGTGCCTCGAATCCTGCAGCTTGGCCCGAGCCGGGCAATAGACTGATGTTCATTCCGCACTCCCCACGTCGTGTTCTGTCGATGGCTCGACTTTGCGTACGCCGCAAAGAAGTATTATAAATGCCGATTATTGCTGAGGGATGTGAAGTCCGCATCGTTTCACGATGAAAGAGTTTCTGGCACTCAAGCGGGTCAATGCACCTGGCGATACAACAGAAAGGTTGCTCGTGCTGGTTGATCGTCTCTGGTCGCGTGGTCTGAGGATGGACAAGACGCACATCGACCGGTGGGCCAGAGCTTTTGCTCCCAGTGATGTGCTGTGCCGCTCGTTCCGGCACAAATTGGATAAATGGCGTGAGTACCGGCGTGGCCAAACCATCACATTGCGAGAGCTTTGTCTCGACCACTTGGGCGATGCGCGAGCGATGCAAGCGCCTCCGCAGTTGGCTCACATCAAGCGCCCGTGGGGCATGCCGGACGAGCTGGATACAAAATTGGCGCAACACTGGGCCATACGCGGGCACTCCATCGCTAGCCTGCAGTACTTCCACATCCCACTCGGATGCATCGAACATGCGGGAGTGTGGCACCCGTCGGCCGATTCCCAGCAAATGATCCTCATATGACTCGGCAAGCTATCGCGCACCTGCGCACTCAGCACGATGAAATGCTCGAGGCTATGCAACGCATGCGCCTGGCGCTTCTCTCCGGCGACGTGACAGGCGCGCTCACCGCCTGCGATGTGCTGCAGGCGCTGCACGCCGAACACATCGCCGCCGAAGAATCGGATCTGATCCCAAAGCTCGGCATTTCGGCGCGATGGAAGGCAAAGGTCTACCTGGCCGAGCACGTCAAACTTGGGGAGATGATCGAGGAATGGCAGAGGTGGCTCGTGCGGCTGCCGCAGACTGTCGAACGGCAGGAACGCCTGGCGCTACTCGATGCCTCGCTGCCTTTGCAGCACCTGCTCGAACACCACTTCGAGCGCGAGGAAAAAGGCTTGTTCGTGGAAACTGTGAGCTGATTCGGCCGCGTATCAACGCCGCTTGGCGCACTCATGCCACCGGTAGAGGCACGGCGACAAATTTACGCAGCGCCGGGTTCAGGCAATCGGCAACGGTGTTGCCATTGAGTTCGGCATAGAAAGCCTTGCGCGCGCGATCGAGCCGTGGGCGCAGGGCACAAAAGCCAGTGAGCACGCATTGGCCGCCATCATCTCGGAAACACTCTGCGAGCGTCGAGTCACTTTCCATCCATTCGAGCACGTCTCCGAGACGGATCGCCGAGGCGTGCATGGCGAGCGTCACGCCGCCGCCCGCGCCGCGCGTGGTCTGCACATAGCCACCCGCAGCGAGGCGTTGCAGCACCTTGATCAGATGGTCGCGCGAAATATTGAGCTTGCTGGCAAGCTCAATGCTCGACCAAGTTTCGCGTTCGCTGCTGGCCAGAACAAGAAGCGCGCGTATGCCAAATTCAGAAAAAGAGGTCAATCGCATGGCGATCTCGAAAGAGGTATTGCGGATACCACTAATGAATTCTATAGTGGCATCTATTCTACCGCTTAAGCCAATCGATGGCTCTTCTCTGGAGGTCGCACCATGCTGAATACCGAAACACTCGCTCCGAACACGCCCTCATTCGCAGCACGCCCTCTTGGAGAGCTTGCGCGCGAGATTCCTGGCTCAACGGCCGTATTCAGGCAGCATCGACTCGACTTTTGCTGCGGCGGCGACTCCACGCTGGAGGCCGCGGCGAGCGCGAAGCAACTCGACGTGCAAGCCATTGAGCGCGAACTTGCCGCGCTCAATGTGCAAACACCCCCCGACACCGCACGCGACGCCGACGCGCTGATCGATCTCGTCGTCACCCGCTTTCACGATGGCCACCGCAGCGATCTGCCCGAGTTGATCGCCCTGGCAACCAAGGTCGAGCGCGTGCATGCAAGCCATCCAGACGTGCCGGCCGGCCTGGCCACACTGCTGCGGACCCTGCTCGACGAGTTGCAGGCTCACATGCAAAAGGAGGAACAGATCCTGTTCCCAATGATGCGTCGCAATCCCGGCGGCTTTCTCGCTCCGCCAATTGCACCCATGCGCGAAGAGCACGATGGCCACGGGCAGATGCTGCAACGC
>JBAUTC010000235.1:0-4363 GCA_049582025.1 Thiomonas sp. | reverse complement strand
GGCCTGGATCGCCGACCTTGCCGACGCCGGCCTGTTCGGCGCGCGCAACTCACCGGGCTTCGCGCGCAGCGCCGACTGGCGCGTCGAAGCCGACCGCATCCTGAACCATCTGGACAAGGACTGATATGTCATTTGAGAAAACCCCTGGTTGGCTGGACTGGTACGCCGGCCCCAGTCAACCGCGCTTCAAACTGCCCCCCGGCAGCGTGGACGCACATTGCCACGTGTTCGGCCCGGGCGACACGTTTCCATTCGCGCCCGAGCGCAAATACACACCCTGTGACGCCAGCAAGGCGCAGCTGTTCGCGCTGCGCGACCACCTCGGGTTCGCGCGCAACGTCATCGTCCAGGCCACCTGCCACGGTGCCGACAACCGCGCGATGGTCGACGCCTGCATCGCGAGCAACGGTCGAGCGCGCGGCATCGCCACCGTCAAGCGCGGCGTGAGCGACGCGGAGCTGCAGACGATGCATGCCGCCGGCGTTCGCGGCGTGCGCTTCAACTTCGTCAGGCGTCTGGTGGACTTCACGCCGAAGGAAGAGCTGCTGGAAATCGCCAACCGCATCGCACAGCTGGGTTGGCACGTGGTGATTTACTTCGAGGCCGTAGATTTGCCTGAGCTGTGGGACTTCTTCACCGCCATCCCGACCACCATCGTGGTCGATCACATGGGTCGCCCTGACGTGGCCAAGCCCGTGGACGGCCCCGAATTCGCGCTATTCCTGAAGTTCATGCACGATCACCCGAATGTCTGGAGCAAGGTGAGCTGCCCGGAGCGCCTGTCGGTGAGCGGCCCGCCCGCGCTGGACGGCGAGCAAAACGCCTACCGCGACGTCGTGCCCTTCGCGCGGCGCGTGGTGGATTCTTTCCCGGACCGTGTCCTGTGGGGAACCGACTGGCCGCACCCGAACCTCAAGAACCACATGCCCGATGACGGCCTGCTGGTCGACTTCATTCCACACATCGCGATGACGCCGGAGCTGCAGAAAAAATTGCTGGTCGACAATCCGATGCGCTTGTACTGGCCCGAACAAACAGGAGCTTGAGCATGGCACTCGACAAACCGTATATGGATGTTCCCGGGACGACCATCTTCGATGCCGAGCAATCGCGCAAGGGCTACTGGCTCAACCAGTTCTGCATGTCGTTGATGAAGGCGGACAACCGCACGCGCTTCAAGGCCGACGAGCGCGCCTACCTCGACGAATGGCCGATGACCGAGGAGCAGAAGCAGGCCGTGCTCGCGCGCGACCTCAACCGCTGCATCGCGCTGGGCGGAAACATCTACTTCCTGGCCAAGATCGGCGCCACGGACGGCAGGAGCTTTCAACAGATGGCCGGCAGCATGACCGGCATGACCGAAGAGGAATACCGCGACATGATGATCCATGGGGGACGCTCGCCGGACGGCAACCGCTACACCAGTGAATGGCAGGGCAAGTGATGGCAAAGATCACCGCCAGTGTCTATACCTCCCACGTTCCGGCTATCGGTGCCGCCATCGACCTGGGCAAGACCGCCGAGCCGTATTGGCAGCCTCTGTTTGCGGGCTATGAGCCGTCGAAGCAGTGGATGAAGGACAACACGCCGGATGTCATCTTCCTCGTCTACAACGACCATGCCTCCGCCTTCAGCCTGGAGATGATTCCGACGTTCGCGATTGGCTGCGCCGCGGAATTCCAGCCTGCCGACGAGGGCTGGGGCCCGCGCCCGGTGCCGAAGGTGATCGGCCATCCCGAGCTGGCCTGGCACATCGCGCAGTCGGTGATCCAGGATGACTTCGACCTGACCATCGTCAACAGGATGGATGTCGATCACGGCCTGACGGTCCCGCTGTCGCTGATGTGCGGCCAGCCCCCGGCCTGGCCCTGCCCGGTCATTCCCTTCGCGGTCAACGTGGTGCAGTACCCGGCCCCTTCGGGCCACCGCTGTTTCATGCTGGGACAGGCAATCCGCCGCGCGGTTGAGCGTTTCGACCAGCCGCTGAACGTGCAGATCTGGGGGACCGGCGGCATGAGCCACCAGCTGCAGGGACCGCGCGCCGGGCTCATCAACAAGGCCTGGGACAACGCCTTCCTCGACCGCCTGATTGCCGATCCGGCCGGCCTGGCGCAGATGCCACATATCGACTATGTGCGCGAGGCCGGCTCCGAGGGCATCGAGCTTGTGATGTGGTTGATCGCACGTGGCGCGATGGCCGACATCGCGGGCGGTGCGCCGCCGCGCGTGGCGCACCGCTTCTACCATGTGCCCGCATCGAACACGGCCGTGGGCCATCTGATTCTGGAGAACAACGCATGACAATCAACGTCGCACTGGCCGGTGCAGGCGCCTTCGGCATCAAGCACCTGGACGGCATCAAGAACATCCCCGGCGTCAAAGTGGTGTCGCTGGTCAGCCGCGAGCTGACCAAGACCAGGGAAGTGGCCGACAGGTACGGCATCCCGCACGTTTCCACCAATCTGGCCGACAGTCTGGCGCTGAAGGAAGTCGACGCCGTCATCCTGTGCACTCCAACGCAGATGCACGCGTCGCAGGCTATCGCGTGCCTGGAGGCGGGCAAGCACGTCCAGGTCGAGATACCGCTGTGCGACATGCTCAAGGACGGCCTGGCCGTGGTGCAGCGGGCGCAGCAGGCAGGCAGGGTGGCAATGTGCGGTCACACGCGCCGCTTCAACCCCAGCCACCAATGGGTGCACAACAAGATCACGAGCGGTGAACTCAACATCCAGCAGATGGATGTCCAGACCTACTTCTTCCGCCGCACCAACATGAACGCGCTGGGCCAGCCGCGCAGCTGGACCGACCACCTGCTGTGGCACCACGCCGCCCACACCGTGGACCTGTTCGCCTACCAGTGTGGCAGCCCGATCGTGCAGGCCAACGCCATCCAGGGCCCGATCCACCCCACGCTGGGCATTGCCATGGACATGAGCATCCAGCTGAAGACCGCCAACGGCGCCATCTGCACGCTCAGCCTGAGCTTCAACAACGATGGTCCTCTCGGCACCTTCTTCCGCTACATCGGCGACACCGGAACCTACGTCGCGCGCTACGACGATCTGTTCACCGGAAAGGACGAAAAGATCGACGTCTCCAAGGTCGCCGTCTCCATGAACGGAATCGAGCTTCAGGACCGCGAGTTCTTTGCCGCGATTCAGGAAGGGCGCGAGCCCAACTCCAGCGTCGCCCAGGTGCTGCCGTGCTACGAAGTGCTGGCCGGACTGGAGCAGCAGCTTGCCCGCTGAACGACGCACCTCCGCGTCTCCCCTGGAGTCTGAACCCATGACGCCTTCCCACGCAGCTAATCCCCCATCGATGCGCCGGCGCATCGGTCCGTTCGAGGTGGCATCCATTGGCCTGGGCTGCATGAACCTCAGCCACGCCTACGGTGTGCCGCCCACTGCGGCAGAGGGCGAGGCGCTGTTGCGCAAGGCGCTCGATCTGGGCGTCGATCTGTTCGACACTGCGGCGCTGTATGGCTTCGGCGCCAACGAGGAACTGCTCGGCCGCGCACTGGCGCCGGACCGCGCCCGCTTCACCCTGGCAAGCAAGGGTGGCATGGCGGGGGTGGACGGCAAGCGCGTCATCGACGGCCGCCCGGAGGCACTGCGACGCAACTGCGAGGACAGCCTGCGCCGGCTGCGCACCGACGTCATCGACCTGTACTACCTGCACCGCTGGGACAAACGCGTGCCCATCGAGGAGAGCGTTGGCGCCATGGCCGAACTGGTGCGAGCCGGCAAGGTACGCGCCGTCGGCCTGTCTGAAGTGTCCGCCGCCACACTGCGCCGCGCGCACGCCGTGCACCCGATCGCGGCGGTGCAGAGCGAATACTCGTTGTGGACCCGAAACCCCGAGATCGCGCTTCTCGACGCCTGCCGCGACCTTGGGGTCAGCCTCGTGGCCTTCAGCCCGCTGGGACGCGGATTTCTCGCAGGTGGACTGCGCGACGTCACCGCGCTCGACGCCAAAGACATCCGCCGCGCCATGCCGCGCTTCACTCCAGAAAATTACGCCGCCAACCTCCGGCTGCTCGATGCACTCACCCCGGTGGCGGCCGAGGCCGGCTACACGCCGGCGCAACTCGCACTGAGTTGGGTGTTAAGTCGCGGCGATCATGTGGTCGCCATCCCGGGCACAACCAGCGAAGCGCATCTGCGCGAGAACTGGTCTGCCCTCACGCTGCAGATGGAGCCTGCGCTGCGGACTCGCGTCGAGGCCATGATCCATGCCGGCGCGGTATCGGGTGCGCGCTACAACGCCGCCACCCAGGCCGAGATCGACTCCGAGGAATTTCCGCCGCAGCCCTGAATCGGGCTGCGAGGTCAGCGCTGGCGTGCACCGCGGCGCGGCGCCGGGC
>JBAUTC010000234.1:0-4388 GCA_049582025.1 Thiomonas sp. | reverse complement strand
GCCAGCGCCCCCATGAGCGCATGCAGGCCGTCTTGATCGTCATCTTCAGCCGGGGCGATCATCGTTTCAGGCAAGGCCGACTCCGTGACAGCCAGCTCGCGCTCGGTGCGCAGCTTGGGCGGCAAATCTGCCAGTCGCACGATCGACCCGGCGTGCAGGATGAGCAGGCGCTCCATCAGATTCTGCAGCTCGCGCACATTTCCCGGCCAGCGGTAACTCAGCAAGGCCTGCTGCACGCCGTCACCAAAACGCACCTTGCCCAGACCCTGCGCCTCCAGGCGCTGCAGGGCGTGCTCGGCGAGTTGCAGGATATCGTCGCCGCGCTGACGCAGCGGAGGTACCTGCAGCGGAAATACATGTAGACGGTAAAAGAGATCTTCCCGAAACCGGCCCAGGCCGATCTGTTGCTCCAGGTCGCGGTGTGTGGCCGCCACAATGCGCGCCTGTGACGCCAGAACTTCGCTGCTGCCCACCCGCTCGAAGCTCTTTTCCTGGAGCACCCGCAGGATCTTGACCTGCAGCGGTGGGCTCATCTCCGCGATTTCGTCGAGAAACAGGGTTCCGCGCCCTGCCAGCTCGAAGCGTCCCTTGCGCACATTGATGGCGCCAGTAAACGCGCCGCGCTCATGTCCAAACAGCTCGCTTTCCATCAGCTCGCCCGGAATCGCGCCGCAATTCACTGCCACAAAAGGACGTACTGCGCGAGGCGACCAGGCATGCACGGCACGTGCTACCAACTCTTTGCCCGTGCCCGATTCGCCCAGGACCAGCACCGTGCTGTCGGTCTGCGCCACACGCCGGATCTGCTGGCGCAGCGCGCGCATCGGCGCGCTCTCGCCCAGCAGCAGGTCGGAGCCGTCAGTGGCCAGGGAGGAAGGAGCGCGGTCGTCAAGCATGGCGACATTCTCGCAGCCCCGCAAACCGGGGGACACTCAAGGCAACTTGCGCAGGATGCCTTCCGTGCCGGTCAGCTTGTGCAAGGGCGCTCGCGCGGCGCGCGCAGCGTCCGCATTGCGATATGGGCCAACATAGAACAGGCGCAGTCCGCGCACGTCTTTGGCCGCCACGCAAACCCGGCTATAGCCGGCGCGGTGCAAGCGCTGCGCGAGGCGGTCGATGCTGTGCTGTTTGCCGAACGCCCCGACCTGCAGGTACCAACCCGCGGCGTGACAGACGTGCATTGTCCCAATGCGCTGCGGCTTCGTCGCCACAGGTCGGACAACAGGCGATGTCTGCTTGGTGGCATGCGTTGCCGCTTTGTGCGCCGTGGCCTTGGGCTTGACCACGGGTTCAGGCGCTGCCGCCTGGGGAACAGCGGCCTGGGGCGCCGACTCCGCAGCAACAGATGCGACGGCGGTCTGGCTGGCCCGTTCGGAGGGTGCGGCGGGCTGCGACGCCAGGGCTGCGGCCGTGGGTGTGCTCGCGGCAGACAGCGCGTTCATCTGTGCAGCCGCCGTCCTTTCCTGCTGGGCCATGCTCGCGACCGGTTTTGGAGATGACGCCACCTGAGAAGCCGCTCGTGTCAGCATGTCCGGCACGCTGGAAGCTGCATGGATCGTCGTACTCGTGGTGCCTATCTGAGGCTTGCGCAAGCCCAGCACGGCCCAGACGACAAGGCCGAGAAGAATCAGGACACCAAGAGCAAGAATGCTGCGATTGAGCCAGCGCAGGCGGTTTTTCAGGGGTTGGAGATCGTCGTTCAAGAGAGTGTTCCGTGGCTGGGCGGCATGACCTCGGCCGCTGCAGCGGCGGCTGGTTGCGCGGAAGGCGCTTCGGCGGGCACGATGGGCGTTTCGTTCACGTTCGCATTGTTGAGGGGCGACACAATGACCACGCTGACGCGGCGATTGGCCGCGCGGCCCTTGACTGTGTCATTCGTTGCGACCGGATGATATTGACCATACCCGGCGGCGACAAGCTGATCGGGGTGTACCCCCTGGACGATGAACATTTCCACCACAGACACCGCCCGCGCCGACGACAACGCCCAGTTGGAGTGGAACTGCGCCGTGTTGATCGGACGATCGTCGGTGAAGCCGTTGACCTGAATGGGGTAGCTCACCCCCTGCAACACTCCGGCGATCTGGTTGAGCAGGTCCTGCGCCTGCGGCGTCAGCTCGGCCTGTCCCGAGGCGAACAGCAACGTGTCGTGAATGTCGATGACCACACCGAGGGGGGTCAAGCGCACGCGGACATCGCCCTTGCGGATGGCGCTGGCCAGCAGGGTTTCGATCTGCCTGGCCACGTCCTCCAAATTCTTCTGCACCTGCCTGGCTTCCGGCCCACCGCCACGGCCCGGTTGCACGATCTGCGGCTTTTGCTGCTTGGGAATGGGCGGCAGATCGACGATCGATGGAATGCTGCTGAACGGTTGTCCCACCTGCACCGGGATGGGCGTGGTGGGCTGTCCGGTGAAGGCGGCAACCATGGTCTGCGACAGCACCTTGTACTTGCCTTCGTTCAGCGAGGAAATGGAATACATCACCACGAAAAACGCGAACAGCAGGGTGATGAAGTCAGCGTATGACACCAGCCAGCGTTCGTGGTTTTCGTGTTCTTCGTGTGTCTTTTTGCGGCCCATGGAGAAATCAGCTCATTCAAAGAGTGGCATTCAAACGCTCTTACGCTGTCGCGCCACCTGGCGACGATGGTGACGAAAGATCAGTCGGTCGAGATCGTTTTGCACCTGCTGATCCAGCGGATCGAGTTCCAGGGTGTGCCAGAACTGGCCGCGATCAGCGTGCTGTTCGGAAATCAGGCCGGGCAGGACGAGTGGCAGCGCAATGCGGTGGCGCAGATAAATGCGCGCCCACAGCCGGCGACCCAATTCCAGCGGCTGCTCACTGGCCCAGCGCAACCTGCGCGACGACAGCGCGCAGGGTCGCTCTGCGGGCAGGTTGCCCAGCCCGCGCAGGGCCGTACTGGCCATGAGCAGGAGCAGATCGATCCGGCGCTCAAGGTGCTGAATGGGATCGGAGCGTCCATGCTCGGTGTCGTGCGACACCGTCGGCTCGTCAAGCGTGAGCAGCGCGCGCAGCAGGGTGTCGTTGTCGGCCATCACTTCGGCGTGCGCCTGGGGCGGATTCAGCTCATCCACCCACTCCATCGGAAACACGCCGTCGAGTTGTACCGCGGCCACGGCGCCGTGCAGCGCATCGGGGTGACTCGCGAAGAAGCGGGAATCGGGAAAATCAGCGGAATCTGCGGGATGGGACATGGCGGTCATCTCCTGGACATGGAGTGCATTGTCCCATTGCAGCAAGAGCCGGGCCAGCGGTGGCGGCCACGACGGCGCACTCAGGCCGCAGCCTGCTCCAAGCCCTGATACCAGGAGTCGCGCAGCGCCGACACCACGGTGCGGCAATCTTCGATGGCCTGCAGGTCGTCAAAAATATTCGCCTGCGCCAGACGTTCCAGCAAGTAGGTGTACACCCGTTCCAGGCGCTCGCCGACAGGCTGCTCGGCAAGCTGAGGCCCGTCGGGCAGCACGGCCAGCAGGTGCTCGACCAGTTGGTAGGCGCGCCCGAGCGATTGTCCCTTGAGCGGCAAATCCTTGCCGTCTGGGTGAGCCAAGGCGGCCTCCGCACGGCGCAGATATTCCAGGATGCCGTCAAGCCCGAGGACATAGAGCTTGTCCCCGGGAATTCCCTGGTTTTCCACCTGGCGGTACGCGCGCATGGCAAAAGCTGCTGCACTCATCTAAATCTCCTGGTGTGACGGCGTTCAGCCGCCTTTCGAACTGGAACTGGAGCTGCTGGAACTGCTGCTCGACGGATTGAAGAAGGCGGTCAGGTACTGCCCCACCGACTGCAACTGCGCCACCTGAGTCTGCATGGCGTTGAACTGCTGCTGCAGCAGGGCTGTCTGCGAGGCCGCACTGGTTTGCAACTGCGTGATCTGCTGGTTGATGCCTTTGATGGTGTTGTTCAGCCCGCTGGTTGCGGCAGAGACAAAACCGCTCTGAGTGCTGAGCGCCTGGGTCAGGATGGCGTTCATCTGCTGATAGAGGCCCTGGCTGACCGTGACCGAACCCAGGCTGCCGGTGGTCTGCCCGGTGATGTTGACCTGCAGCCCCAGCGCGGCACCCGGCCCGGTGACCGTGAGCTGCTGCCCTGCCCCGGTGCCCACCTCTCCATTGATCGCGCCCACCACATCCGTGCCCTTGGCACTTAGCAAGGTGGTGCCAATGCCGGTGCTGCCGGTGGACGCCGCCTGCGTGGACACCACGGTGAAATTCTGTGCGCTGCCATAGTCGGTCGACTGGAATTGCAGGCTACCGTTGTTGTTGACTGCAGAAATTTTGCTCAGTCCCTGCTGGCTGAGCGTGGCATTGATGGTGGCGACGATGTTGTCGATGGTCGCACCCGAGGCCAGTTGCACCGATACGC
>JBAUTC010000233.1:0-2274 GCA_049582025.1 Thiomonas sp. | reverse complement strand
TGCAAATCGACGAAGCGAAGGCCAAGCCACTCCCCCATGACGCGGTTGATTTGCTCAGCTGTGAGAATTTTGTTGTCGACCAGGACAGCACCAAGCACGCGATGGGGAACGGTGCGCGACTGCTGGGCGAGGGCCTGCGAAAGTTGCCCCCTGGTCAGCAGCCCGCGCTCAACCAAGGCCTCGCCGAGATGTTGGGCCGGATCGCTGGAGGAAAATCGAAGCGAATGCCAGAGAGCGTCAAGCGCAGATGCATCACCCGCTTCCACGGCGCTGGGCGCTGCGGAAGGATTTGAAGGATTTCCCTGGGTTTTTGGCTGCATGCTCATCTCAGTGTCCATCGGGCATCGGAACAGGATCCGCTAATGCTCAGACTAAGCTTTTCAGATCGGTTCGCATAGCTATCCGACGCCAGAATCGAAGAATCAGCGACATTCATCACGTTCCCAGAAACTTTCAATTTGGCATCCAAGGATCCACTTGTTGAACGTCATCTGTTTGAAGCGCAGCCGAGGCGCTGGCACCGCCCGCCGTGGCGGCGCTGATGCTGACGCTGGCGTGGGTGCTGACGGCCGCATTAGCGACACGGTGCAATCAGTTCATCTAAACAGTTTGCCTTCTAACTGTTACAGTGTTTCCATGACTGCCACCCCTGACTTCGAACTGCATGGCACTGCCGTCAACCTGACGCTGGCCGTCAGCCAGCTGGTTCGCCGGCTGCGTGCGGAGACGAACTCCAGCGGACTCACGCTTTCACAACTCAGCGCGATGGCCCGGATCGAACGCGATGGACCGACGACCACGGCTGATCTTGCGCGCGCGGAATCGATGAAGCCGCAGTCGATGGGCGCAGTCCTGGCCAGTCTGGAACAGCAGGGCTTCGTCCTGCGACAAGCCCATCCGACTGACGGGCGCCAGATCCTGTTCGCGCTCACGCCCCTGGGTGCCAAGGAGAGAAGTCGGCGGGACACGGCCAAACGGCAGTGGATAGAAGCCGCCCTGTCCAGGCTGAGCCCGGAGGAACGAGAGGCGCTGGTTGCCGCGATTCCACTGATCAAGCGCCTCGGCGACAGCTAACCGGTGCCGTCTTTTCTCCACCGGCACCACTCACATCTCGCGCAAAACACCCTACAGAACGTTGCCCCATGAGCGTTTCCACACTCGACCCGACAACCGCGTTGGTCCTGATCGACCTGCAAAAGGGCATCGCGGCGCTTCCCACCCAGCTCCCGGTGACAGAGGTGGCGAAGCGTGCCGGCTTATTGGCCGCCGCATTCCGGCGGCACAGCCTCCCGGTGGTTCTGGTCAACGTCGCCGGTGGCGCTCCCGGGCGAACCGAGCAGGGTCGTCGCCTTGATGGACTTCCGGCGGATTGGACAGACCTCCTGCCTGAACTGAACCGCCACCCGGAAGATCTCCTGTTGACCAAGCGGACATGGGGTGCCTTCGCGCACACCGATCTTGATCAGAGGCTCAGGGCACTCGGCGTCACACAGGTGGTGATCGCGGGTGTGGCCACCAGTATCGGCGTCGAATCGACAGCCCGCCAGGCCTACGAACTCGGCTTTCACGTCACCTTGGTCGCGGACGCCATGACCGACATGAACCCACGCGCGCACGCCAACAGCGTCGAAGTGATCTTCCCTCGGCTTGGAGAGGTTGGTTCGACGGAGGAAATCATCGCGCTCCTCGATTCGACCCGCGGCTGACCGACAGGCACGACATGCCCGACGACGCGCGACACACCTGGTCCGCAGCGGCGACCAGTGCGACCGGAGTCGATGCGTCGGTCGCCGAACCGCCCCAGCGTCCGGGCATGCTGATTGCACTCATCGTGGCAATTGCGTTCCTGATGGAACAGCTTGACGTGACCATCGTGACCACCGCGATTCCGGACATGGCTCGCGCCCTGCACACCACCGCTGTGCAGATGAGCCTTGCAGTGAGCGCCTACGTCCTCACCCTCGCGGTGTTCATTCCGCTCAGCGGGTGGTGCGCCGACCGCTTCGGCACGCGCCGGGTGTTCACCTCGGCACTTGCCGTGTTCACCGCTGGATCGGTCTTGTGTGGCATGGCCGACAGCTTCGCCATGCTCGTGGCGACACGCGTCCTGCAAGGACTGGGCGGGGCCATGATGACGCCGGTCGGACGCCTCATCCTGCTGCGCAGCTTTCCGCGCAACCAGCTCGTGCGGGCGATGACCTATATGACCTTCCCCGCCATCGTCGGTCCGCTCATCGGTCCGCTGCTTGGCGGCTACCTGACGACCTATCTCTC
>JBAUTC010000232.1:0-2515 GCA_049582025.1 Thiomonas sp. | reverse complement strand
GCAGCAGCTTGGTCAGCGGCCCCTTTCCGCGCAGGCCGCCAAAGCGCACCCACAGCATGTCGAAGCCGCGCTTGGGCACGAGGTCCGCTTCCATGCCGCCGGGGACACCCATCCAATACACCCGCCAGCCTGCCGCCCGCAGTGCCTCGGCCACTGCAAGGCCGGGGACGATATGACCACCGGTGCCACCGGCCATCACCACCGCCACTGGAGCACTGGACGACACTTGAGGCCAGGCATCGGGGCGCCCCAAGTCGTGCGCCGCATCGCGGCGATTGCGGGAAGAATCATGTGTCATACATGCCCCCCTCGCATCAGCACCCGGTTCTCGAAATCCACCCGCAGCAGCACCGCGATCGCCATGCAATTGAGCAGCAGCGCCGAGCCGCCGTAACTCATCAGCGGCAGTGTCAGCCCCTTGGTGGGCAACAGCCCGAGATTCACGCCGATGTTGATGAAAGCCTGGCCGCCAATCCACACACCGATGCCTTGCGCCACAAGGGCGCTGTACATGCGGTCAAGCACCAGCGCCTGGCGTCCGATGTCGAACGCCCGGCGCACAATCCAGAAGAAGGCGACGATCACCGTGACCACGCCCACCAGCCCGAGTTCCTCGCCGATGATCGCGAGCAGGAAGTCGGTATGCGCCTCTGGCAGGTAGTGCAGCTTTTCAATACTGCCGCCCAGTCCGACGCCGAACAGTTGACCGCGCCCCATGGCGATGAGGGCATGCGATAGCTGATAGGCGCTGCCCAGGGCATTGGATTCGTCCCATGGATTGAGATATGCGAAGATGCGCTCACGCCGCCAGGGCGAGAGCACGATCATCAGCACGAAGGCGCCGATCACCGCCACGCTGGACAAGGCGAACAACTTGCCGTTGGCGCCGCCGAGAAACAGGATGGCCAAGGTGATGGAGGCAATCACCAGGAATGCACCCATGTCCGGCTCTGCCAGCAGCAGCATCCCCACGATCAACATCACGACCATCATCGGCAGGAAGGTCTTGAAGAAGCTTTGCTTCACGTCCTGCTTGCGCACCATGAAGTCGGCGGCGTAGAGCAAGGCGGTGAGCTTGACCAGCTCGGATGGCTGGAAGTTCAGCCCACCCGGCAACACCACCCAGCGCCTCGAGCCGTTCACATCCTTGCCAATATGCGGCAGCAGCACGAGCACGATGCCGATGAGCGAGATGACGAAAAAGTGCGACGACCACTTCTGCAACTCGGTCATCGGAATCTGCACCACGATCCAGCTCGCCAGCAGCGCGGCGCCGATCGAGAACAGATCGCGCAGGAAGTAGTGATAGGGCGACCACTGCGCGTAGCGCGGGGAATCGTGGAAAGAAATGGTGGCCGAATACACCATTACCAGCCCAAAGGCCAGCAACAGCAGCGTGACCCAGACCAGATTCTGGTCGTACTCCAGCATGCGCGAATTTCGCGGCGCCATATGGCCCACGCGCACCGGCAGGTCGGCAGCAGCCTTGTCGCGCCTGCGACCGAGGAAGGGCAGCACGCGCTCAAGCATGATCCGCTCCGTCGGCCCACACCTGGCCGCGATCTTCTGCATGCGCCCTGACCGCCTGGACGAACACCTCGGCGCGATGCGCGTAATTGCGGAACATGTCCAGACTGGCACAGGCGGGTGACAACAGCGCCGCATCGCCGGTCTGTGCCAGCGTGGCGGCGCGTTGCACAGCCTGCTCCAGGGTCTGCGCGAATTCAACCGGGGCCTGTCCCTGCACTTCGGCTGCAATCGCCTGGGCATCGCGCCCGATCAACACGGCGGCCCGCAGGCGCGCCGCAGCCGCGCGCAGGGGTGAAAAGTCCTGTCCCTTGCCGTCACCTCCGGCGATCAGCACGACCGGGCGATCCATGCCCGCCAGCGCCGCGACCGTAGCACCGACATTGGTGCCCTTGCTATCGTCGATCCAGCGCACGCCGTCGATCACTGCGATGGTCTGCATGCGGTGCGGCTCGCCGCGATAGTCGCGCAAGGCGTGAAGCATGGGGGCCAGCGGAGCACCCACGGCATCTCCCAGCGCCAGCGCGGCCAATGCATTGGTGATGTTGTGCGCGCCCCCGATGCGCAGGGCCTCTGCGGGCATGAGACGCTGTAATTCGAGTTCGACCGGCTTGCTCGCAGCAGGGCGACCGCGACGCGCCGGTTTGTCGGCGAGCAGCGCAGCCTCAGCTTGCGCATCGGGCAGGGCGCGAACCAGCCAGTCCAGCCCCCCCTCGCGCAGGACACCCCAGTCGCCAGGCTGTTGCGGCGCCTGCAGACCGAAGCGGCGCAAGCGGCGCCCGGGCCGCTGCAGCGCAAGCACGGCAGCGTCGTCGCGGTTCAGCACCATGACGCCCCGCACCGCGTCACTACCGAAAATGTTTGCCTTGTCTGCGGTATAGGCCGCCATGTCGCCATGCCAGTCGAGATGATCCTGGGTGAGATTGAGCACCGTGGCAGCATCGGCAACGAACTCGGCCATGCCGTGAAGCTGGAAGCTGGAGAGCTC
>JBAUTC010000231.1:0-2667 GCA_049582025.1 Thiomonas sp. | reverse complement strand
GGCCGGCACATGGGCACGCAGGGCGCCGGGCAACAGGCTGCGCACGCCCTGGCCCAGCCGCAGGGCAGACTGGAACAGGAGGGGTGTTTGCAGGCCGGCGCGCAGGGCCTGGCGCAGCAGACGGTCGGAGGCAGGACGGGGCACCCGTTGTTCCACCAGGTTGCGGCCGATATCCACCAGGCGGCCGTATTCCACCCCGGAGGGACAGGTGGTCTCGCAGTTGCGGCAGGTGAGGCAGCGGTCCAGATGCAACTGGGTGGAGCGGGAGGGCGTGGCGCCTTCGAGCACCTGCTTGATCTGGTAGATGCGGCCGCGCGGGCCGTCGAGTTCATCGCCCAGCAATTGATAGGTCGGGCAGGTGGCGGTGCAGAAGCCGCAATGCACGCAATTGCGCAGGATGGCCTCGGCTTGCTGGCCTTCCGGGGTGGAGGCGAATTCGGAGCTGAGATGGGTTTCCATTGAGATCAGTGCAAATTAAACGGGATCAGCGTGGCATGAGCGCGAGGACTGACCGAGCGTCCGCACGGCCCGAAGGGAGCAAGCGCCCCCTTGGGGGCAGCGAACATCGTGAGCGTGGGGGCCATCCATCTCAGAAAAGGGTAGGGAACACGCCGTGCGGATCAAAGGCAGTCTTGATGTTGCGCTGGATGCGCAGTTGGGCTGGCGGCATCGCGTCGAACACGGGCGTGGCGGCGTCGCCACCGCGATAGCGCATGGCATGGCCGCCGGCCTGGCGCGCCGCTTCAAGGATGATGGGCGCGGGAGCCGCGCTGATAAGCCAGCGCAGGCCGCCGAACCATTCCACCAACTGCGTGCCCGACAGATCGAGCGCGGGCGCGGTGCCGGGCAGGGACAGGCGCCAGAGTGCAGCCTGCGAATCGCCTGGCCAGGTGGACGCAAACCAGGGCAGGGCCTGCTCGCGCAGTGCGGTCCAGAAGCCGCCGGCTTCGGCCTCGGGCAGGTGTTCGCCGCCGAGCTTGGCGCAGGCGGCTTGCACCGCTGCCTGCGCACCGCGCAGGCGCAGGGTGAGGACGCCTTTGCCGGTGCCCGCGCTTCGGTCGGGCAGCCAGGCGCTGGCGTTGAGGGGAAGAGGCTGTGCTGCCCAGGTGTTGCAGCGGGTGATGGCCTCATCCTGTGTCATGGAGAAACGCAGGGTGGTTTCGGCCGGCGCCCGGGGCAAGACCTTGAGCGAGACGTCGAGAATGACGCCCAGCGAACCGAGCGATCCGCACAGCAGACGCGACACATCGAATCCGGCGACGTTTTTCATGACCTCACCGCCGAAGCGCAGCACCTCGCCCTTGCCGTTGAGCAGGCGGGCGCCGAGCACATAGTCGCGAACGCCGCCTGCGCTGATGCGCGCCGGGCCGCTCATGGCGCTGGCCACGACCCCGCCCATCGTGGCCTTGCTCTGGCCATTGCGGGCGAAGTGCGGCGGCTCAAACGGCAGGTACTGGTGGTGTTCCGCCAGTGCAGCTTCCACATCGGCCAGCGGCGTGCCGGCGCGGGCGGTGATGACCAGCTCGGTCGGCTCGAAGTTCGTAATGCCGGGCAGCAGCGTGGTGTCGAGGGTATGTTCGGCGGTATCGATCCCGCTGTATTGCACCGCAGTCCACCACGGCGCCTTGCTGTTGCCGCCGTGGATGCGAATGCGCTCGCCGCGCGCACCGGCGTCGCGTACCAGGTCTTGCCAAAGGGGAATCAGATCGTCTGCTTGCATGAGCGGGGCGTGGATGCACCAAAGGTCTGGGGAAGACGGGCTACCACGTCAGAACCGGGGGATGTTGGGGAAAGGCAGCAGGCCGCCGCGCACATGCATCTTGCCGTACTCGGCGCAGCGCGCGTGGGTGGGGATCTGCTTGCCGGGATTGAGCGTCTCGCCGGGGTCGAAGGCGCGGCGCAAGGCGAAGAACTGCTCGCGCTCCTCGGGGCTGAACTGCACGCACATGGCGTTGATCTTCTCGAAGCCCACGCCGTGTTCGCCGGTGACGGTGCCGCCCATCGCCACGCTGGTCTCCAGGATCTCGGAGCCGAACTCCTCGGCGCGGTGCAACTCGCCGGGCTGGTTGGCATCGAACAGGATGAGCGGGTGCAGATTGCCGTCGCCAGCGTGGAACACGTTGACGCAGCGCAGTCCG
This sequence comes from Thiomonas sp., assembly GCA_049582025.1. Taxonomy (GTDB): domain Bacteria; phylum Pseudomonadota; class Gammaproteobacteria; order Burkholderiales; family Burkholderiaceae_C; genus Thiomonas. The sequence goes on along the minus strand of JBAUTC010000231.1, from coordinate 529 downwards.
TACTTGCTTTCCATCCCCTGGATGGCCTCGAGCATGTCGGCCACGCGCTTGCGTGGAATTGTGCCGTCCATGCAGTAATAGTCGGGGGAGATGCGGCCGGTGGCCGGGAACGCGTTCTTGCGTCCGCTCCAGAAACGCAGGCGCTCGGCCTCGCTCTGGCTGCACTTGAGCGCGGTGGCGCCGCAGCGCTCAAGCACGGCGGTCATGCGGCCGATCTCCTCCTCCACCTCTTCGGGCGTGCCGTCGCTTTCACATAGCAGGATGGCCTTGGCCTTCAGGTCGTAGCCGGCATGGACGAAGGACTCGGCGGCGATGGTCATGGGCTGGTCCATCATTTCCAGCCCCGCGGGGATGATGCCAGCGGCGATGATGGCGGCCACCGCGTCACCCGCCTTGCGCAGGTCGTCGAAGCTGGCCATGATGCAGCGTGCCAGCACCGGCTTGGGCAACAGTTTCACGGTCACCTCGGTGACCACCATCAGCATGCCTTCGCTGCCGATCACGGCGGCCAGCAGATCGGGGCCGGAGC
>JBAUTC010000230.1:0-2507 GCA_049582025.1 Thiomonas sp. | reverse complement strand
GTTGGTGCCGGGCAGGCCGGCCTGCAAGTTGCCGAGTCGCTGCGCGCAGAGGGCTGGGCCGGCGAAATCATCCTGCTCGGCGATGAGCCGCATGCTCCCTACCACCGGCCACCGCTGTCCAAGGCTTACCTGCTTGGCGAGGCCTCGGCCGAACAACTGATCATGCGCGGGCCGGCGGCGCTGGCCCGAAAGAACATTGATCTGCGGAGTGGCGTCCAGGTCGATCGCATCGATCGACAGGCGGGCGAACTGCAACTCGCCGACGGCAGCCGCCTGCCATACCACCGGCTCGTGCTATGCACCGGCGCCCGTCCACGTCCACTGCCCGGCAGCGACCTGGATGGCGTGTTTTCGCTGCGCAGCCTGGACGACTGCCGGCGGATTGGCTCTGCCTTGGATACGGCGCAAGACGTGGTGGTGATAGGCGGCGGCTTCATCGGCCTGGAATTCGCCGCTGTCGCCCGCAAGAAGGGCAAGACGGTGTCGGTGATCGAAGCCGGTGAGCGCCTGATGGCGCGTGCCGTCTCGCCCTTCATCTCAAATTGGTACGCGCAACTGCACGCGGCAAAGGGCGTAGAGCTCATGCTGAACATCAGGTTGGCAGGTTTCGGTGAAGACCAGGGCAGGCTTGCTACGGTCGACCTCGAAAATGGCGCAAAAATCCCGGCCGACCTCGTCGTGCTCGGCATCGGTGTCGTCGCCAACGACGAACTGGCGGCAGCGGCCGGCCTGCCGGTCGAGCATGGCGTTGTGGTCGACGACTGCGGCCGCACCGCAGACCCGGCCATTTTCGCGGCCGGCGATTGCACCGCGACGCGTCGTCCGGACGGCAGCCTGCGCCGCCTGGAATCGGTGCAGAACGCGGTCGAGCAGGGCAAGGCGGTGGCCGCCGCGCTGCTCGGGAAGCACAAGCCCTTTGTCGCGACACCGTGGTTCTGGTCCGATCAGTATGACGCCAAGCTGCAAATGGTCGGCAGCGCCGCCAAGCATGACCGTATGGTGCTGCGCGGCAACCCGGGCGAAGGAAAGTTTTCGGCCTTCTATTTTCGCGATGGCAAGCTCGCCGGCATCGACAGCATCAACCGGCCGCAGGACCACATGGCCGGGCGCAAGCTGCTCGACCGGGGCGTGTCGCCGACGCCGGCGCAGGCGGCCGACGAAGCTTTCACCCTGAATAGCCTCCTGGCTTAGGGCCCCGCGTGGGGCGGGGGTTTGGTCGCCATCAGTTGATCGGCGACGACGATCTGGATGACCGCACTGCGAGCGGGCGCGGACATTCGCCTGCTAGGCAACCGGATCACAGAGGTCAGCCAGCCACCACACAATCCATGGCGGTTCAAAGACTGGAAACGCTTTCGCGTTTGAACTCATCCTCCGAAACGCGCGTTATGCGGACAAACTCTTCAACCTCCTGTCTTCGACCGATTGGGATCACCAACCGACCTCCAATGCGGAGCTGTGATTCCAGAGCTTTCGGAATTGACGCGCTTCCGGCTGCGACCAAGATTGCATCGAATGGTGCATGGTCGGGCCAGCCATGTATCCCATCGGCATGCAAGACATGGACGTTGCGAAGGCCGCACTGGATCAAGGCGGTCGCTGCCTTCTCGGCACGCTGCGCGACTCGCTCGACCGAGTAGACATCTTTCGCGATGTGTGACAGGACAGCGGCTCTGTACCCCGCACCTGTGCCAATTTCCAGCGCGATCTCGCCGCCTTTCAACTCCAAGGCAGCAATCATCTGCGCCACTAGATAGGGTTGAGAAAACGGGTTGTCTCCTGACCCCTGCAGGGGCGCATCATCGTATGCAGATGCCCGCAGAGCTTCAGGCACGAAGTTCTCACGCGGAACGGCCAACATCGCCTCAAGAACCAGGGGGTCTGTAATCCCTCGCTTCGCAATCTGCTGATGAACCATCAACTTGCGTTGGACCATGAAATCGGGCCTCATGTTTCACTCCTCGCGATATGCAGCGCCAAGTGCGCTCCGCTTTGGCATTGTGCGGCCGTCTTTCATGGGGCGCCAGTAGCGGTGCCGCAGTCGAATGCTGACGTGGCGATGGATGCATGCTTGCATCGATAGGAAGAGCAGGGGGCGCAATCGTAGCGCAATCCATTGGGTCAAGGTCGTCACCTTGACTGCCTCTACGCGAGAAGACCGACCAGCGCGGCGCATCACAGTTGGCAACTGATTCGAAATCACTCCGGCGTCAGCGCCAACGCCCTATTGATCCAGTTCAGGGCAATGTACCGACTGGGCCATGAACCGGCAGAATCGGTATGAGTCCATGCTGTCTCCTCTTGCCAGGTTGGGGTTGCAGGCGGTTCAGCACAAGTCCGGCATGGTGGCTCACGCCGGGCGCGGCGCCAACTACTTTCACTACCCCAATGACTTGTTGGATCAAATTGGGGGCATATCTGCCCCATTGACAAAATTGAGATGGACATCGACTATGCCTCGGTCAACTTCATTGAGGTGGATTCGCTGCACTTCCGGAGGGCTGGAC
>JBAUTC010000229.1:0-6841 GCA_049582025.1 Thiomonas sp. | reverse complement strand
TTGCACGTCCCGGATGTGCTCACCGATGGCAACCTGGCCACCAAAGAGCTGCTTCAGGTAGGGCGCTGCGGACAGGTGGTCGGCGTGCGCGTGGCTTTCGAGCAGCCAGTCCACGGTCAGTCCCTGTTCGCGCACAAACGCGGCGATCCTGTCGGCGAACGCGGTGCTGGTGCGGCCCGAGGCGTAATCAAAGTCGAGCACGCTGTCGAGAATCGCGCAGTGCCGCGTCTCCGGGTCAATGATGCAATGCGTCGCCGTAAAGGTCGGCGCGTGAAACCAGCTTTTGATGCCATGAGAAGGGGGATGCATGAGGCTTCTCCTTATGCGGGGAACTGTGTGACTTCGAAATTCGGGCAGCATTTCTCTAGCCTTGACTCGCGGCAAGGTCGGAGGGCCGGATTGCATGGTTCCAGCAGGGCTCGAATCATCGAAGCATTCCGGGCTGTCAGTGGGCTGGGCCGTGGTGATGGCCCGAACACACAGTCCAGTCGCTGCACACCGCCTGCACGCCTTCGGTGGTGAACACCAGCCATTCGGCGTGGGCGCGCAGGCGTGGGTCGCGCAGGTGGCCGCACACGCGCACCAGGCCACCCTGCACATGGATCTGGATGCCTAGCCGGCGCAGCGCGGTTTGGCTCAGGCGCTCCAGCACCTGGGTGCGCAGGTGCTGATCGGCCGCGCTGGGCGTTGAGATGTTCGCCTGGCTGGGGGATGCTGCAGAAGACGTTGAAGCACGCCGTTCGGGGTCGGAGACGCGAAGATGGGATGTCGTGGTCATGATGGATTCGCTTTCAGGGTTTGGCGATCAATGCGGTCGCGCTGTGGAGCGCGCGACGCGAGGCGGCTCGCACTCTGGGCGTTGTTGCACGCTGCCACAATTCGAGCCCCACCATGCCCGCCAGCATGCTGGCAAAAAACAGCCATTGCGGCGCATGCAGAGAGGCCAGGGAGGCGAGCGAGGGGCCTGGGCACAGCCCGGTCATGCCCCAGCCGATGCCGAACGCCGCGCTGCCCAGCACCAGCTTGGCGGTGATACTGCGCGTATCGGGAAAGGCGATGGCATCGCCCAGCAGCGCTTTGCTGCGACGCTGCGCCAGCTGCATGGGGACGAAGGCCACGAGCACGGCCGTGACGAGCACCAGCAGCAGGCTGGGATCCCAGGCGCCGGCGATGTTCAGAAAGCCGAGCACCTTGTCCGGATCAGTCATACCCGAGAGCAGCACGCCCAGGCCGAACAGCAGGCCGGAGAAAAGCGCGAGTTTGTTCATGGCATCTCCTTGGCGGTGGAACGATCAGTACAGCAGGGCGTGCACAGAAACGGCGGTGAAAATGCCCGTCGAGAGAAATGTGGCCACTGCGACCAAGGAACGCCGGGACAATCTGGCCAGTCCACACACGCCATGCCCGCTGGCGCAGCCCGCACTCAGGCGAGCGCCCACGCCCACCAGAATGCCGCCGACCGACAGCAGCGACCAGAGCGCCTTGAACTGGGCGCCCGGAATGGGCAGAGATGCCGCCCACAGCACGGAGGCCAGGAGGACGCCGACGAGAAAATTCAGTCGCCAGGACGCCGGGTGCCGGGCGGCCAGGGTGTCACTGAGCGAGCTGCCCAGAATGCCGCTGATCCCGGCGATCTTGCCGCCGCCCAGCGCGAGCGCGCCAGCCGCGGCGCCGATCAACACGCCGCCAGCTACGGCGGCGTAGGGGGTGAATGCAGGCCAGTCAATGGTGAACATGGCGGTCCTCCTGACAAGGTAAGGCAATGGACGGTGGCGTCAGCGACTCGCGCCGGGCGGACGGTACGCGACAACCTGCACGCTGTCGCCAAACTGTGCCTGCAAAGCGTCGAGTGCGCGCTCGCGCTCGGCTTGCAGCCGCGCTAGCGGATCATCTTGACGATCGCGCCGTGGCAGCGCGCGCAGTTGCGCGGCCACGGCGTGGATTTGCCGCTGCATCGCGTGGAACTGCGCCAGGCGTTGCTCGAGGTGAAAAGCGGCCGGGGACGGTGTGATACGCATGAGGGTTCTCCTATGGTGAGCAGACCGATCAGATGCGATCTGCGCAGACACCTAGTGCAAACCCTGTGCCATCTTCCCAGCTGCAGAGGGTAGAGCGGGAAAAGTCATGCAAAACGGCGACAAACGGATGGGATCGAGGTCCAAAGCGTCGGGAGTTGGCGACGGGTTTCCCTGCGTGCGTATCAGACCGTTGATTTGTAAGGAGTATTTTTGTCGCCCAGGAGCGACAGGAGTCGCGTTATTCCTGCGACGGGGCGTCTTCTGCGGCGGCTTTGAACATCGCCGGGTCGAGGTGATGCTTGCCCAGCAGGCGATAAAACTCGGTCCGGTTGCGCTGCGCCAGCCGCGCCGCTTGCGCGACGTTGCCGTTGCTCATCTTGAGCAACTGCGCCAGATAGTCGCGCTCGAACTGCTCGCGCGCTTCGGCGAAGGGCAGCAACGTGGTGGGTTTGAGCCGCAGAGCCCGGACCACCGAGCTGGCCGGAATGCGGCTGGTGGTGCTAAGTGCGCAGCATTGCTCAACCACGTTCATGAGTTGGCGCACATTGCCCGGCCAGTCTTGTTGCTGCAGCAGGTCCAGCGCGTCCGGCGTGAACCCGGTGATGCGCCGATGCAGCCGGGGAGAGAGGACTTGCAGCGCATGCTGCGCCAGCATGGAGATATCTTCGCGCCGTTCGCGCAGCGGCGGAAGGTGCAGAGCGACAACGTTGAGGCGGTAATACAGATCATCGCGGAACTGGCCTTCGACGATGGCGGCATCGAGGTCGCGGTGGGTGGCGGAGACGATGCGAACGTCCACATCCACTGCCTGCGCTGCGCCCAGCGGACGCACCTGGCGCTCCTGCAACACGCGCAGCAGCTTGACTTGGAGCGGCAGCGGCATGTCGCCGATTTCATCGAGAAACAGGGTCCCGCCGTTGGCCTGCTGGAACAGCCCGGTCTGTGCCTGGCTGGCCCCGGTAAACGACCCCTTGGCGTGACCGAACAGCTCGGACTCCAGCAGGGTCTCGGGGATGGCCGCGCAATTGATGGCGACAAACGGCCCGGCCTGCCTGGGGCTTGCGCGATGAACGGCGCGCGCCAGCATCTCTTTGCCCGTGCCGGATTCGCCGCGGATGAGCACGCTGGCCTCGCTGCGTGCAACCAGCCCGGCTTCGGACAACAGCGCGAGCATGCGCGGGCTGGCGGTAAGGATGTCAGCACGCCAGGCGTCGTCCTTGGGCGAGGGCGTCACGGGCTGTGCCGGTTGCAGCGCGATGGCGCGCTCCAGCAGGGCCAGCAGTTCGCGTGCCTCGAAAGGCTTGGTCAGAAAGCCGAACACTCCGCGCTGCGTGGCGTCCACCGCGTCGGGAATGGTGCCATGCGCGGTGAGGATGATGACCGGCAGTGACGGGTCTTGTGCGCGGATCTGCTCGAACAGCGACAAGCCGTCCATGCCGTCCATGCGCAGGTCGGTGATGACGGCGCTGGGGCGGCTGGCGGCCAGGCTGCCCAGCGCCTCGGCGCCGCTCGCCGCGGTGATGGGCGTATAACCGGCCGAGCGCAGGCGGATGACCAGGAGCTGGCGCAGATCGGGGTCGTCGTCCACCAATAGAACGGTTGCGGGCATGGATCGGTCAGTCTGTCAGTGGCTGCGGTTCTGGAGCTGGGTTTCCAGCGACTTGATCTGGTCGATCTGTTTTTGCAGGATTTGCGTCGATTTCTGCGCCTGCTGCAGCGCTAGTTGTTGCGCGCAATCGCGCTGCAGCAGGGCGACAAAGTTGCGCGCCTGCGGATCGGTCGCGCGGGCTTGCAGGCCTTCAAGCAAATTCTGCGCGAGTTCGCCATCGCCCGTCTCTCCGCGCGCCAGCAACAGCACGGCGAGTTGCAGCTGCTCGCTGGTTGTGCGCCGTTTGCCCAGGGCGAGCAGCCGCGCCGCCTGGCTTTGCAGCGCCGGGCCAGCGGTCTGCGGCGTGTCGCGCAGCACCCGGTTGATTGTGGCGCGGTCGAGGCGGTCAGCGTTTTGCGCGCTAGCGGCAGCGTGCGCAGGCAGGTCGGCGAGGTGCGGCAGCTCGGCGCAGGCCGACAAGGCCAGGGTCAACGCAAGAGGGAGGAAGCGAAGGATGCGGGGCAAGGTCATGCGAAGGTCATGGGTCTGTCAGGGAGAAAAACGCGAAACACCGCACCGGGTCCGGCGTGCGGTGCGAGTTCGAGCGTGCCGCCGTGCATCTGCGCGTACTGTCGCGCCAGCGCCAGCCCGAGCCCGGTGCCGCGCAAGGCGCTTGCAGGCTGGTTGCGGCCCTGGAAAAACGGCTGGAACAACTGGCCGCGGTCTTCCGGCGCCACGCCCGGCCCCTGGTCGCTGATGCAAATCTCGATGCCGCCTGCGACGGGTGCCGCGTCAAACCCGATTCTGCCGTCCTGCGGGCTGAAACGGATGGCGTTGACCAGCAGATTCTCAAACAGGCTTTCGAGCTTGGCGCGGTCGCCCTGCACTTGTAGCGCAGAACAGCCGCATTCCACATGCACCCCCCGTGCGCGCAGTGTCAGGTGATTGCGACGGATCAATCCCGCAAGCATAAGACGCAGCTTCACCGCGGAGATCTGCAGCGGCGCGGGATCGTGAAGTGCGCTGTCGTAGTGGATCAGGCTGTCGATGCGCTGGTGCAGGTCGCGCACATTGCCGCGCATGATGCGGGCGATGGATTGCTGCTCGGCGTTGAGCGGGCCGGGCACGCCGTCGGCCAGCAGGTCCACGCCCTCCTTCAGCGAGGCCAGCGGGGTTTTGAGTTCGTGCGACACATGCCGCAGCAACTGGATCTTCTGCGCTTCCAGTTCAGCCAGCCTGCGGCGCAGCCAGTCCAGCTGCACGCCGAGATCGACCAAATCGCGCGGCCCGGCGACAGCTGGCGACTGATCGAGCTGCCCTTCTCCCAGCCGCTGGATGGAACGCTTGATCTGCCGCAAGGGCTGGCTGAGCAGCCAGGAGAAAAACAGCGCCAGACACACCGACAGGCCCACGCTGGCCAGTGCGAGCCACCCCAGCACCGACCATATCCGGTTGGACACTTGCTGTAGCCGCGCCTCCTGTTGATCGACCAGGCCGTTGCTGTGGATGATCAATGCGCTGGCCGCGGCGCGCATGGCATCGAATTGCGGATTCAGGGCGTTGAACACCCGCGCGCCGTCCTTCGACTTGCCCGAGGCCATGACCCCGGCATAGAGCGCCGCTTCCTGCGTGCTCAGGACCAGCAGAGTGTTGTGCTGGTCGGTGGGCAGGGGCATGGTCTGCAACTGGCTGGCGTCGTGCACGAATTCACCGTGCGCTTGCACCACGCCGCCGCACAACGCGGCGTCCTGCAGCACCAGGCATTGCCCGCTGGCGCGCTGCAGGTTGTCGATGTCCTGTGCGAGCTGGCGCGAGTTGCGCGTGAGCTGCACGGCCACTGCCACGGAGGTGCGCGCCTGCGTCGCGACCTGATCGAACAGATACGCCGTGACCGACAGTCCCAGCAGCAGCGGCAGCCCCACCAGCGCGAAACCCCACAGCAGCAAGGCGGAAAACGAGATGTTGATCGGCGAGCGCAGGGCGATGGCCATAGGCGATGGAGCCGGCTCAGACCCCGTAGGTGTCGCGGTATTGCTGCACCGCTGGCCGCCAGCGCGCCAGATCGGCGTGGCCGCTGTCGGCGAGATAGTCCAGCAAGCTGTCCAGATTGGCGATGGCGATCACAGGCAGGCCGTATTCGCGGCTGACATGTTGCACGGCGGAGAGGTCCAGCGTTTGGCCGTTGATCGCCGCCTTTTCCTGCCGGTCGAGTGCGATGAGCACCGCGGCAGGCTCGGCCCCGGCGGCGCGAATCAGCCGCACCGACTCGCCGGTTGCGGTGCCGGCGGAGATCACGTCGTCCACGATCACCACCCGGCCCTTGATCGGCGCGCCCACCGTGCTCCCGCCCTCGCCATGGTCCTTGGCTTCCTTGCGGTTGTAGGCGAAGCCCACATTGCGCCCTTGCCGCGCCAGTTCTGTCGCCACCACCGCACCCAGTGGAATGCCCTTGTACGCCGGGCCGAACAGCATGTCGAACTGCACCCCGCTGTCGAGCAATGCGCGGGCATAGAACTGCGCTAAGCGCCCCAGCATGGCTCCGTCGTTGAAGCGCCCGGCGTTGAAAAAATACGGCGACTGCCGGCCCGCCTTGGTGGTGAAGTCGCCAAACGCAATCACACCGCTGTCCACGGCGAAGCGAATGAATTCCAGGGCGTTCTGATCGGAGGAAACGGGGTTCAGGTGAGGGGTCATGTTCTTTGCACAAAACGGAAAGACGCGCGCGATGCCGCGCCAACGGCATTGTGCCGCAGCGCGACACGGTGCTGGAGCCCGCCTAAGCAAGCGGCTACAGTTCAGCCATGCTCGCCTATCGACACGCTTTCCATGCCGGCAACCATGCCGACGTGCTCAAACATCTGGTCCTGATGCAGGTGCTGCGGCACATGAACCACAAGGACAAACCTTACTGGGTGATCGACACCCACGCCGGCGCCGGCGGTTACGCCCTGCACGAGGCTGCTTCGCAGAAGAATGCGGAATATGCCGAGGGCATCAACCGGCTGTGGGCGCGGACTGACGCCCCCCCGGCCGTGGCCGACTACCTGGCGCTGATCCGCGAGTTCAACCCGAGCGGCGCGCTGCTGTATTACCCTGGTTCCCCGGCCATCGCCCATCGGCTGATGCGGGCGCAGGACAAACTTCGGCTGTTCGAGCTGCACCCCAGCGACCACCGCCTGCTGGACGCTACTTTCGGTGCGCAACCGGGAGTGCAGGTCCGTTGTGCCGACGGCTT
>JBAUTC010000228.1:0-5493 GCA_049582025.1 Thiomonas sp. | reverse complement strand
ATCACAGGCCTGCAAATGTTCAGGACATTTGAAGCGGATGAGTGATGATCAGATCACCTGACCTTTGGTTACCAGGCGGCTTACCACCCAGGACTTGGTCTTGGAAATCGGACGGGATTCAGCGATCTCGACGACATCGTTGAGGTGATACTGACCGGACTCGTCATGCGCGCTGTACTTCTTGGAGCGGGCGATGAACTTGCCATAGATCGGATGCTGAATACGGCGCTCGACCAGCACGGTCACGGTCTTCTGACGCTTGTCGCTAACCACGCGGCCGACCAGCGTGCGCTGGACTTTCTTTTGTTCAGTCATGGCTTAACCCTTGGCCTTTTTTTCTTGAATCAAGGTGCGAACGCGGGCGATTTCGCGCTTCGTGTTGCCCAGTTGACTCGTGTTCTGCAATTGCTGCGTACCCTTCTGCATGCGCAGATTGAAGTGGGCCTTGAGCAGACTGTCGAGTTCGGTCTGCAGCGCAGGAATGTCCTTGGCGCGCAGTTCGGTGAGTTGAGCGGTAGATTTCAAGTCGCTCTCCTTATGCGCCGATCTGGCGCGTGACAAAAACGGTACGGAACGGCAGCTTGGCGGCGGCGAGCTCAAATGCCTCGCGTGCAATCGCCTCAGGCACGCCTTCGATCTCATACAGGACACGGCCAGGCTGCACTTCCGAGACGTAGTACTCGGGATTGCCCTTGCCGTTACCCATACGTACTTCGGCCGGCTTGATCGAAATCGGCTTGTCCGGGAACACGCGAATCCAGATCCGGCCGCCCCGTTTGACGTGGCGGGAAATGGCGCGACGCGCGGACTCGATCTGGCGTGCGGTGATGCGGCCACGGGTGGTCGCCTTCAAGCCAAATTCACCGAATGCCACGGTAGCGCCGCGGGTTGCCAGGCCGGTGTTGCGGCCCTTTTGCTCTTTGCGGTATTTGCGACGAGCGGGTTGTAGCATGAAATCTCTCCTTAAGCGCCGGTCGCACCACCGGACTGGGCCGGTTTGCGCACACGCTTGACAGCAACTGATTTTTCGCCATCTGCTGCAGCCGGGGCGGCGCGACGGGCGCCGGACGGACGTGCTGCACCAGGGCGGCGGTTGCGACGATCTTCCTCAGGTGCAGCTGCAGCATCGGATTTACCCGGAACGATAGCTCCCTTGGCCGGGGTATCGCCCTTGTAAACCCAGACCTTCACGCCGATCACTCCGTATGTGGTCTTGGCCTCGGACGTGGCGTAATCAATGTTTGCGCGCAGTGTCTGAAGCGGCACACGGCCTTCGCGGTACCACTCGGTACGAGCAATTTCGATCCCGTTCAGGCGACCGGCCGACATGATCTTGATACCCTGGGCGCCCATGCGCATGGCGTTCTGCATCGCGCGCTTCATGGCGCGGCGAAATTGAATCCGCTTTTCGAGCTGTTGGGTAATCGAGTCGGCAATGAGCTGCGCATCGATTTCCGGCTTGCGCACTTCCTCAATGTCGACCGCCACCGGCACGCCCAAGCGCTTGGTCAATTCGGCCTTCAGATTCTCGATGTCCTCGCCCTTCTTCCCGATCACAACACCCGGACGGGCGCTGTAAATGGTGATGCGGGCATTCTTGGCGGGGCGCTCGATGAGCACGCGCGACACCGAGGCGTTCTTCAGTCGCTTGGCCAGGTACTCGCGCACCATGATGTCTTCGCTGAGCATCTTGGCATACTGTGTGCTCGGCGCATACCAGCGCGAAGCCCAGCCACGCGTGACGGCCAAGCGGAACCCGGTCGGATGAATTTTCTGTCCCATATGACGTCCTCAGTTCCCGACTTGAATGTAGATATGGCAGGTAGGCTTGCTGATGCGATTGCCACGACCTTTGGCGCGCGCACTGAAGCGCTTGAGGGTTGCGCCCTCTTCCACCATGATCGAGGTCACTTTCAGTTCGTCTACGTCGGCACCGTCGTTGTGCTCGGCGTTGGCAATCGCCGACTCCAGCACTTTTTTGATGATGCCCGATGCCTTCTTGGGCGAGAACTCCAGAATATTCAGCGCGGAGTCCACTTTCTTACCGCGGATCAGGTCCGCCACCAGCCGGCCCTTCTGGGCCGAGAGGCGAACGCCGCGTAGGGTTGCACGAGTTTCCATGTGTCTGCCTTACCTCTTCGCCTTCTTATCGGCGGGATGTCCTTTGAATGTCCGCGTCAGCGCGAATTCGCCGAGCTTGTGGCCGACCATCTGGTCAGACACATAAACCGGCACATGCTGTCTGCCGTTGTGCACAGCAATCGTCACGCCGATGAATTCAGGCAGGATGGTGGAACGACGCGACCAGGTCTTGACCGGGCGCTTGTCCTTGGTGCTGACTGCAGCTTCCACTTTTTTCAGCAGGTGCTGGTCGCAAAACGGACCTTTTTTGAGTGAGCGAGCCATGTCTATCCCTTACTTCTTACGACGCGCCACGATCATGTTCTGCGTGCGCTTGTTGTTACGGGTGCGATAACCCTTGGTCGGCGTGCCCCACGGGCTGACAGCCACGCGGCCTTCGCCCGTCTTGCCTTCACCACCACCGTGCGGGTGATCAACCGGGTTCATGGCGACACCACGCACCGTCGGGCGGATGCCCTGCCAGCGCTTGGCGCCTGCCTTGCCATACTGACGCAGGTTGTGCTCTTCATTGCTGACCTCGCCCAATGTCGCGCGGCATTCAATGTGGATACGGCGGACCTCGCCCGAGCGCATGCGCACTTGAGCATGGATGCCCTCACGAGCAAGAAGAACTGCGGACGCCCCGGCAGAACGGGCGATCTGCGCCCCTTTGCCCGGCTGCATTTCGATGCAGTGAATGGTGGAACCCACGGGAATATTGCGAATCGGCAGGGTGTTGCCTGCGCGGATCGGGGCCTCGGCCCCACTCATCAGCGTGGCACCCACCTCAAGGTTGCGCGGCGCGATGATGTAGCGACGCTCGCCGTCGGCGTAGCAAACCAGCGCGATGTGCGCGGTACGGTTCGGGTCATACTCGATGCGCTCGACCTTTGCCGGAATGCCATCTTTATCCCGACGGAAGTCGACCACGCGGTAATGATGCTTGTGACCACCGCCGCGATGGCGCGTCGTGATGTGACCATTGTTGTTACGGCCCGCCTTCTGAAACTGCGGCTCGAGCAGGGAACGTTCCGGCTCGCCCTTGTGCAGGTGCGGATGCGTGACCTTGACGACGGCGCGACGGCCTGCGGAGGTCGGCTTGACTTTAACGACGGGCATTTAGATACCCTCCTGCGCGAAATTCAGCTCTTGTCCCGCTTTCAGGCAGACGTAGGCTTTTTTGACATGATTGCGGCGGCCCGTGCCACGCGCTGTGCGCTTGACCTTGCCCTTGACGTTGGTGACTTGCACCGATTCGACGTCAACCTTGAACAGCAGCTCGACAGCTGCCTTGATCTCAGGCTTGGTTGCATCGCGCAACACGCGGAACACAACCTGATTGCGCTTTTCCGCAACCATGGTCGCCTTCTCGGAAATAACCGGGGCGCTGAGCACCTGCATCAGACGCTGGGGATTGAGAACAGCTTGCGTCATGACAGCATCTCCTGAAGTTGGCTGACCGCGCCCTTGGTCATCACGACCTTTTTGTAGAACAGCAACGACAGCGGATCAGCATAGCGCGGCTCGACCACCAAGACATTCGGCAGGTTACGCGCGGCCAGGAACAAATTTTCATCCGATCCGTCAGCGATGATCATCACCGAATCAAAACCCATGGCCTTGCACTTCTCGGCGACCAGTTTGGTCTTCGGCGCATCGACGGTAAAGGAGTCGACGACCACCAAACGACCTTCGCGAGCCAACTGCGAGAACAGCGAACGCATACCGGCGCGGTAAGCCTTCTTGTTGACCTTGTGCGTAAAGTTTTCGTCGGGCGAATTCGGGAAAATCTTTCCGCCTCCACGCCACAGCGGCGAAGAGGTCATCCCTGCGCGCGCGCGGCCCGTCCCCTTTTGTTTCCAGGGCTTGCGGGTGGAGTGCTTGACCACAGCGCGATCTTTTTGAGCACGGTTACCCAAGCGCGCATTGGCCTGATAGGCGATTACGATCTGGTGCACCAGATCTTCATTGAAGTCGCGCCCAAACACCTCAGGGCTGACATCGAATTTTTCGGCAGGCTGCCCCTGCGCATTGAGGAATTCGAGCTGCATCACTGACCTCCAGCCGCAGATTTGACTGCGGGTCGCAGAAACACATAACCAGAGCGTGAGCCCGGCACCGCACCCTTGACCAGAATGAGCTGACGCGCTTCATCAATGCGCACCACTTCCAGGTTTTGCACGGTCACGGTTTCATTGCCCATTTGGCCCGCCATGCGCTTGCCGGGAAACACACGCCCCGGATCCTGCGCCATACCAATGGAGCCAGGCGCCCGCGTGGTCACTGAGTTGCCGTGCGATGCGCGATTGGACGAAAAGTTATGACGTTTGATCGCACCAGCAAAACCCTTGCCGATCGACACGCCTTGCGCGTCGACCATCTGCCCCACCTCAAACAACGAGGCAGGCACGGCGGCGCCCAGCGCATAACCCGCAGCCTTGTCAGCCGGCAGATCAAACTCTTTGAGAATTTCAGCAGGCTCGACACCGGCTTTCGCCAAGTGGCCTGCCTGGCCTTTGGTGAGGCGTGATGGCTTGCGGGAACCGAAAGCCACTTGGACGGCGCTATAGCCATCCACCTCTTGCGTGCGCACCTGTGACACCCGATTGCCGGACGCATCCAGCACGGTGACTGCAATGGATTCCCCATCGTCGGTGAACACACGCGTCATTCCGACCTTGCGCGTGACAAGGCCCATTGAATGTGAGCTCATTGTTTTCTCCTACCTAGCTACGATTGGCCAGGCCCGTAAGTTAGTCATTCGGCGCGCAACCGATTTGCGCGCCCTTGTTTAAAACTCCCCTTCCAAGCCTGCAAGAAGGAAAGCCGTAAATCATACATCAAGCGCCTCACTACAAGCAAGGCAGGCCAATATCACTGCAGCTTGATCTCCACATCGACACCTGCGGGCAGGTCGAGCTTCATCAGCGCATCCACGGTCTTGTCGGTGGGGTCAACGATATCCATCAGGCGCAGGTGAGTGCGGATTTCCAACTGATCACGTGACGTCTTGTTGACGTGCGGCGAACGCAGGATATCGAAACGCTGCAGGCGGGTCGGCATGGGCACAGGTCCTTTGACGATGGCGCCGGTGCGCTTGGCAGTGTCGACGATTTCCATGGCTGATTGGTCGATCAGCTTGTAGTCGAAAGCTTTCAGACGAATGCGAATTTTCTGGTTTTGCATGATGTTCTCTTCAAAGAGCGAAAGCCGACGCACAAGGCGTCGGCTGATTCCGTAGGAGATCCTTACTCGATGATCTTAGCCACGACGCCGGCGCCGACGGTACGACCGCCTTCACGGATGGCGAAGCGCAGACCTTCTTCCATCGCGATCGGTGCGATGAGCTTGACGGTGATGCTGACGTTGTCG